>DATJXL010000103.1:0-30233 GCA_035500135.1 Kofleriaceae bacterium | reverse complement strand
GTCGTTCGGGGTCGGCGGCCAGGAGCGCGTCGCGCTCGACCTTGCGATCGGCCAGCAGCAGCGCGGGCATCGGGTCACCGCGATCTCGCTCGCGCCGCCGCCCGACGGCGCGATGCTCGACGAGTTTCGCGAGCACGCCGTCGCGGCCGAGCGTGTCGCGAAGCGCGACGGGCTCGACGTCACGCTCGTGCCGCGCCTGGTGCGCGTCCTGCGCGCGCGCCGCGCCGAGGTCGTGCACACGCACAATCCGCTACCGCTGATCTACGCGGCACCGGCGGCGCGATTGGCCGGCGCGGCCGCGATCCACACCAAGCACGGCGTCAATCCCGGATCGCGTGGTCATCGCGCGCTGCGGCGCGCCGCCGCGCAGCTCGTCCACGCGTTCGTCGCGGTGTCCGACACGACCGCCGAGCAAGCGCGCGCGCAACGCGACGCGCCGGTCGCGCGCATGCACACGATCGCGAACGGGATCCGCCTCGATCGTTATCGCCCCGATCCCGACGCGCGCGCGGCGGCTCGCGTCGAGCTCGGCCTCGCGGACGCGTGGGTCGTCGGCACGGTCGGCCGGCTCGACGAGCACAAGAATCAGGCGCTGCTCGTGCGCGCGATGGCGCCGCACCTGTCGGAGCGCGTACGGCTCGTGATCGTCGGCGACGGGCCATCGCGCGCGGACGTCGAGGCCGCGGTCGCCGCGCTGCCCGATCCGGGCCGCGTCGTCTTGACCGGCCGCCGCATGGACGTGCCGCGCCTCGTGCCCGCGTTCGACGTGTTCGCGCTGTCGTCGCGCACCGAGGGCCTGCCGCTCGTCGTGCCCGAGGCGATGGCGGTCGGCTTGCCGATCGTCGCGACCGCGGTCGGCGGCTTGCCCGGCGTGGTCGACGACGGCGAGACCGGCCTGGTCGTGCCGGTCGACGCCGCCGCGCTGTCCGCGGCGCTCGGCCGCCTCGTCTCCGATCCGGACCTCGCCCGCGCGATGGGCCGCCGCGCGCGCGCGGTCGCGCTCGCCCGTTACAGCGCGGATCGCATGGTCGACGCGTACCTCGCGCTGTACGCGGGCGCGGTCGCTCAGTAGAACGACGCGGGGTTCCTGCTCGGCCCATACGAGCCACCATCGGCGCGACGCAATACGCTCTAGCGCTGCAGCGGGACGCAGTTCGTCTCCATGTCGGCGATCGCGGTCGCGCGCATCGTCGGATCCTGGAACACCTCTTCGCCTTTGCACGTGCCGTTGCCGCCCGCACCGGTGACGACGCACACGCCCTTCCACTTCGCCCCGGTCGGATCGTTCGCGCGGAGCGCGTCGTGCACGAAGTGACCGCCGCCGGGCACGACGTTGAGCGACGCCGCGTCGACGCAATCGTACGTGGTGACCGGCGTCGCGATGTCGAGGTCGGCGCCGTCGGCGAGCACGCTCGACCGCGCGAACAGCGCCGCCTCGTCGGCGCTCGGCCCGCCGGCCGCGCCGCACGTCGTCGTGCTCAGCCAGCGGTTGAACGCGGCGGTCGAGCCCGCGCCATTCGCGTCGTCGTACTCCCACGCCATCGGCGGCGTCGCGAAGTTGTCGCACGGCGCCGGCACCTGCGTCGCCGCGTTGTTCGCGTCGCAGCCGATGTCGATGCGGCCGAACGGCGAGCTCGCGGCGAGGATCACGTAGTCGAGCGCGGCGCCGCGGCCGTACTGGAGCAGCGAGTACCAGAACGCGCCCGAGCCGCCGCTCGCGCCGTGCCCGCACAGCGCGGTGCCCGACGGCAGGAACGGCGTGCCGTCGGCGAGCTGCGCCGAGTCGTGGATCCACTGGATCACGGTCGCGGGCCGGCAGCCGGCATCGACCATGCTCGCGCGCTCCGCGGGCGGCGTCGTGTCCACGGCGCACGCGCTGCCGGCGTGCTTGCCGCACTCCCACGGTGCGAACCACGCGATCTGCGCGAGCGAGAACCCGTCCTCGAGCCACGGTCCCTCGAGCTGGTTGCCGATGAACGTCATGCCGTCGCTGCCGCTGTGCGTGACGACCACGCCTTTCGGCGTGCGGCTCGCCGGTGCGAGCGCGACCTCGACCTGCGCGTCGTCGAGCCCGGGGCACGACACCGTCAGCTCGGCGCAGCGAAAGCCGGCCGCGGTCGAGCCGGTCGCGCCCGGGTTCGTGCACTGCGCGACGTACGTCGCCGCGGTCACGGTGCCGAGCTGATGCGGCGCGGTCATCACCGGCGCATCGGGCGTACCCGGCGCATCGGGCGACGCCGCCGCCGCATCGGGCTGGCTCGACGACCTGGTGGACGAACACGCGGCGAGCGCGGCAAGCCAGATCGAAATACGCATGGGCTCGTGTAGAGCAACCTGTGCGCCGCGCGCAGCCATGCGAGATCGCTGGCGCCGCGGTCAGGGGAAGTCCCGGCAACCGCGGCGGCGGTGGAACGTGGAGGTACCGTCAGCCGCGCAAGTAGCAGCTGGCCATGAAATCGGGCTCTTCTTCGTCCTCGATCTCCTGCAGGGTCGCGACGGCGTAGACGTAGTCGCGGAGCAGGCGCAGGTCGCGCGCCGCGGCCATCGCGATGCGGATGCCGGTGCGGCGCAGGAGGCCGTACGGCCCGCCGTTCGGCGCCTGCGTCGGCACGAGCTGGTCGAACACGACGTCGCCGCGCGCCCACATCACCTCGTCGATGCCGGGCACCTCGAGCTGGAGCGGAACCTCGCGCGCGATCCGCCCGCCGACGAACGGTCGCTCGAGCCGCATGCCGTCGCCCGACACGTCGACCACGAACGAGCTGACCTCGTGATCGCCGACGAGCTCCCAGCACAGCGCTTCGACCTCGATCCGCGGGCTGCTCCTGCGTAAGTCGTGCATCCCGAAATTGTCGGGCAGCCGCGCGAGGCGGATCCAGTTTACGACCCGTGCCGGCCTATATAAGCGAACTGCGGCATCGCGACCTGCGCGAGCCACATCGCGTCCGACATCTCGCGATCGGTTGACAATCGTTTGACGTCATACGGATCGGCCGGCCATAGCTCGCGCAGCACGCCCGACCACAGCCGCGTCGTGCCGCTCGCGTTCGACAGCCCGACGCGATAGCCCGCGGCCGCGACCGCCTCGCGAATGCGCGCCTGGTGCGCGACGCGGCGGCCGACCGGATACGCGATCGCGCGGATCGGCCGCCCGAGCTGCGCCTCGAGCTCCGCGCGCGAACCGGCGAGCTCGTCGAACAGCTCGTCGTTGTCGAGCGTCTGCAGCACGCGATGCCGGCGCGAGTGCGACTCGACGTCCATGCCCGCGCGCACGAGCGCGCGCAGGTGATCCCACGTCATGACGACGTTGTCGGCGTGCTGCGCTTCGATCTCGTGGTTCCACTCGACGCCGAACGCGTCGCACAGGCCGGCGAGAAACCGTTCGACGTCGAGCGACGGCGTGTTCTTGATGACATCGGTCAGCACGCGCTGCGCGCCCGGATCGCGCGTGTTGACCTCGAACGGATACGGATACGCGAGCGAGGCGTGCGCGGTCCGCGCTTGCGACAGCGCGACCGCGACTCGCTCCCACCAGTACAGCCGGCGTTCGCCGACGAACGCGGTCGGCACGAAGAACGTCGCGCGCATGCCGACCGCGCGCAGGATCGGGAGCGCGACGTCGTGGCACGAGCGATAGCCGTCGTCGAACGTGACCATGACCGGATTCTTCGGGAGCGGCGCGCCTTCGAACGCGCGCACGAGCTCGTCGATGCCGATCGGCGTGCCGTAGCGCGCGAGCAACTCGAGCTGACGCCGGAACTGTGCGGGAGTCGCGTCGGCGACTCCCGGATCGTACGGATACGCGACTTCCTCGTCGGCGACATGATGGTACGTCAGGATGCTCACCACCGTCGGGCCGGGCGAGACGCGCCGAAACCGCAACGCGGCGTGAAGCGCTCCTGCTCGATGGAGCAGCTCGGCCATGCGCTCGCGTGTCGCCATCGTCTCGGCGGTCAAACTCTAGCGCGCTGCTACGGTGTGGGCGCGTGTTCGCGTTGCCTCCGATCGCATTGCTCACGATCTTCATCCTGGTCCGTCCCCAGGAGTTCATTCCACTCCTGCAACGCGTGCCGTTTCTGCACGTGTTCGCGGTACTCGCGGTCGCCGGCTACGTGATCGACGTCAGGCTGCGGCGGCTCCAGCCGATCGCGACGAACACGCTGCCGTGGGCGGCCGGATTTCTGGTGTGGGCCGTGATCTCGATCGCGATCAACGCGCCCGATCAGCTCGTCCCACGGGTGGTCGAGCTCGCGGTCTTGTTCGTGCTGTACGGGACGATCGCGCACGGCATCCAGCGGTTCCGCACGTTCCAGTTCTTCGCGACCGTGCTCGCGGCGACGTGCACGTTCATCGCTGCGGTGTGCCTCCATCAAGGCCTCGCGCCGCGCCAGTGCATCGGCGGCGAGGAGCAAGAAGGCGCGATCGAGGGCAAGCCCGACGGCCGGCCGTGCGTGACGAGCGAGCAGTGCCGCGGCGGCGATGCCGAGGCGGGGATGGAGTATCGCTGCGAGCACGTCGGCTTGTTCGGCACGTACTCGGTCGAGGATCGCGTGCGCTACCGCGGTGACCTCAACGATCCGAACGAGCTCGCACTCACGGTGTCGGCCGGCGGGCTCGCGCTCTTGATCGGCTTCACGTTGCGCAAGCGCGAGGCGGCGAGCAAGCTCGCGCTCGTCGGCGGCGTCGCGATGATCGGCGCGACCGTGTACTACACGCAATCGCGCGGCGGGCTGGTCGCGGCGATGCTCGTCCCGGCGGTCTATCTCGTGTGGCGCTACGGCTGGCGCGTGCTCGTCGCGGCGGCGCCGCTCGCTGCGGTCGTGCTCGCGATCGGCGGCCGCAGCGGCGAGGCCGCGGATCTGTCGACGGAGATGCGCTACGACGCGTGGGCCAGCGGCCTCGACCTGTGGCACCACCACCCGGTGTTCGGCGTAGGACCGAGGATGTTCACCGAGCACCACTATATGACCGCCCACAACTCGTACGTGCTCGCGCTCGCCGAGCTCGGCCTCGCCGGGCTCGTGCTGTTCGTCGCGATCATCTACCTGTGCATGAAGACGCTCGTCGTCGGCATGCGCGCGCTCGCGCACGTGCCCGGCACCGCGGCCGCACAGGTGTGGGGACTCGCGCTTCTCGCCGCGATGGCCGGCATCGTGTTCCAGATCAACACGCTTTCGTTCGCGTACCACCCGGTGCTGTGGCTGTTCTTCGGCCTCGTCGGCGCGTGGTACGGCGCCGTGCGCCACCATCGTCCGGAGCTCGTCGTCAAGCTGACGGGCCTCGACCTCGTGACGATCCTCGGGATGTCACTCGCCTACGCGCTCGTCGTGCTGCCGTTGTTCTTGCGCGCGAAGGGAATGATGTGAGGAAGAAGGCTTCGGGCCGCGCGCTTCGGGCTTCAGCCTGAAGACGAAGACGCGCGCCGCGGGCTACTTCTTCTTCGCCGGCTTCTTGGCCGGTTTTGCCGCGGGCTTCTTCGCGGCGGGCTTCTTCGCCGCGGGCTTCGCAGCCGGCTTGGCCGGCTTGGCGGGAGCTTTCGCAGCCGGCTTCGCCGGAGCCTTCGCAGGCTCGGGCTTGGCCGGGGCAGGCGCGGGCTTGCCCGCGGCGGGCTTGGCCGGGGCAGGCGCGGGCTTGCCCGCGGCTGGCTTGGCCGGGACGCGGATCGGCTCGGGCTTGCCGGTCGGGAGCGGCTTGGCCGGGCGGGGCGGCACCGGGCCGCGGCGCGGACGGTCCTCGAGATCGATCACGTCGATCTCGTCATCCTCGTCCTCGTCCGTGTCCGTGTCCTTGTCCTTGTCCTCCGCGGCGGGAGCACGGCGATGGGGACGAGCGGGTGCGGGAGCTTCGTCCTCGTCGTCGTCGTCGTCGTCGTCCTCGGCGCGCGTCTCGTCCTCGTCTTCGTCTTCGTCGTCGTCGTCGTCCTCGTCCTCGTCCTCGTCCTCGTTGTCGCGGCCCCACGGCGGCTGATCGCCTTCGCGCCAGCCCCCTTCGCCTTCGCCGCGCTCCTCGTCCTCGTCCTCGTCGTCGTCTTCCTTCAGCTCGTCGGTGTCGTCGGAGAGATCGTCATCGTCGGCGTTGCCGCCGGCCCAATCGTCGACCTCCTCGGCGCCATCCTCCTCGTCGTCGGGCTCGCCGTCGTCGTCTTCTTCGTCGCCGCCGCCCTCGCCGCCGTCGTCCTCGTCTTCGTCTTCATCGTCGTCATCATCCTCGTCCTCGTCTTCTTCTTCGTCGTCGTCACGGACGATGCTGCGGCGCGGAGAAGCCGCGAAGCGGGGATCGAGCTCTTCGAGATCGGTGCGCATGACCTTTTGCGGATTCAAGCATCCCTAGCGCACGGTCTGTCAACCCGCCAGCGATCCTTTGCTCGCATGCTACACACCCCCCGTGCGTGCCGCGGCGGCGACCATTTTTCTCGCAGCGGCTCCCGCGTTCGGGGATCAGTCCAGCCTGCACGTGACCGCGACCGGCGACGTCGGGGCCACCGACAACGTGTTCGCCACCGAGCGCAGCGAGGCCGAATCGGACGTGTTCACCCAGGTCCGGCCGGGGTTCCTGTTCGCCTACGACGCTCCCCGCATGATCCACGAGCTCAGCGCCGAGGTCGAGCTCCTCGAGTACGCGCTGCACAGCGACGAGCCGTCGGTGACCGGCCGGCTGAGCTGGCGCGGCTTCTTCCTGCCCGGCCCGCGTTCGCAGGTCGTGCTGTCGGCCGACGGCTCGACCGGCCAGCTCAACGCGCTGACCACGCGCAGCTCGCCCGAGACGACGACGGTCGCGGTCACGCCGGCGGGCGCGATCACGAGCAACACCGCCGACGGGAGCGAGTACGCGTCGTACATCGCGAGCCCCGAGCTCCGGCTGTCGCAGGGCGCCTACGTGCAGTGGAGCGGCACCGACGACAACGCGAAGATGCCGACCACGACCGACTCGGTCCAGGCCGGGTTCACGCTCGGCATCGAGCGCACCTGGCGCGCCGATTCGCTAGGCCTCATCGCCGGCGGCTCGATCTTGCGGCTCGAATACCTCGCGCCGGTCGGCGCGATCCCGGGCAGCCGGCTCGATCACCAGGCCAATCCCAACGCCGAGCTGGTGTGGCGCCACGACTTCGACAAGAAGTGGAGCCTCAACCTCGACGGCGGCCTCGTCTACGTGAACCCGTTCGGGACCGATCCCTACATGCCGATGGAGAAGCAGACGTCGGGCTTTTACCCGGTCGCCGGGGGCCTCGTCGCGTACGTGCAGCAGTGGGGGCGGGTCACGATCTCGGCCCGCCGCGTCGTCGCACCGAACCTCCTGATCGCGGAGAACACCGTCGACGACACCGCGCTCGCGCAACTCGCGCTGCCGCTGCCGTGGCTCGACGACAACCCCCACCTGCGCCTGCCCAAGCTCGTCGGGCTCGCGTCGCTCGGGATCGAGCGCACGCAGCTGCTCGATCCGAACACGAGCGCGCTCGAGGGCGAGTACATCGCGGGCCGGATCGACGCCGGCATCGCGTGGACGCCGCGGCCGGGCCAGAGCTACGGCATTCGCTACGAGTTCGTGTACCAGCACGCGTCGGCGTCGGCGATGATGGTCGTGCCGATCGCGCCGTCGTTCTTTCGCGACACGTTGTTCTTCACGTTCTCGCTGCGCTATCCGGACCGCGTGGTGGCCAGCGTGCCGCGCGGCACCGATAGCGTGCGCGCCGATCGCAAGGACCTCGCGCCGGTCGGCGCCGAACCGGTCGTGCCCGATCCGACGCTGCCGACCGAAGGCGAGGACGACGGCACCGGCGAGGATCGACCGTGACCGCGCTCGATTGCCGGACGTGCGGCGCGTGCTGCGTGAACCTGCCGAGCAACCGCGCGGAGGGCTTCACGTCGTGGGTGGAGGTCGCCGGCGATGACGCGCTGCTCGCGCGCGCGGATCTCGTCCGCAAGCACGTCGTGCGCGATGGCGACGGCGTCGCGCACCTGCGCCTCGCCGACGACGGCCGCTGTCTCGCGCTGCGCGGTGCGCTCGGCGGCATGGTCTCGTGCGCGATCTATCACCACCGGCCGACGCCGTGCCGCAAGGTCCAGCCGGGCGACGCGCTGTGCGTGCGCTATCGCCGCGAGCACGGGCTCGCCTAGACGATCTCGACGTCCGCCGGCGCGATTCCAGCGAACCCGGCATTCCAGGCGAGCGCGTAGCCGGTGAGGCCGCGCACGACGACGCGGTCCCCGACGCGCGGCGGGATGCACGTCCACTCGCCGACGACGTCTTCCTCGAAGCAGGTCGGGCCGACGACGAGCACGCGGTGGCCTTCACCCGGCGGCGGCGCGGTGGCGACGAGCTCGACCGCGCTCCACGCGAGATGGCAGATCCGCGACAGCTCGCACACGACGAGCTCGCGATCGCCGAGCGAGCGCGCAGCGGTGACTCGGCCGCACGCGAAGCCGGAGCCGCCGGCGTATGCGCGGCCGGGCTCGACGAGCAGCTCGATCGAGCTCGGCACGGCGGCGCGCACCTCGGCGAACGCGGCCGCGACATCGGGAATGCCGTGCCACGCGCCGCCGAGGTTGACGAACGCGGGCGCGAAGCCCGCCGTCTCGATCGCGGCCCGCGCGGTCGCGACGAAGCGCTCGGCGACGGTCGCGGTCACCTGGCCGTGGTGCACGTGCAAGCCGACGCGCCGCGCGCCGGCCGCGCGCGCGATCGCCGCGATCGCGTCGCGCGTCTCGACGCCGAACCGCGAGCGCCGGCGCCCGCCGCCGTCGAGCACGGCGCCGACCGCGGGATCGCGGCCGGTGATCGAAGCCGACACGCGGACCGCGATGTCGGCGGTAGCCGGCGCCGCGGCTGCTTGCGCCGGCGTCTCGCACGACACGATCACGCGCTTCGCCCGCGCGTCGCTCGCCGCCGCGATCGCGGCGCCGCTCGGATCGGCGATCGACGCGATCGCGCACGCCGGCGCCGCGCGCACCTCCGCCGGCGACGCGAGGTCGAAGCCGTCGAGCCACTCGGCGGCGAGCGCGTGCACGGCCGGATGCGGGAACGACTTCGCCGCGAACAGCGCGTGCATCCCGGCCGCGTGCGCGGCCGCCGCGATCCGCCTCACGTTCGTCTCGATCGCGCCGAGATCGAACACGAGGCTCGCGCGCGCGGCGCGCTCGATCTGCTCGCGCACGCGCGCCGGGAGCTGCCGATTCAATTCTGCTTCGCCTCGATCTTCTGCGGGTCGCGCGTGTCGCCGCGATGCGCCTCCGGACCGCCCGACCACAACACGTAGACGAGCGGCACCGCGATGCCCGCGCTGACCAGCACCGCGCCGCGCCAGCGCAGCCCGAGCTTGCCCTTGATCATGAACAGCCCGCTGATCGCGAGGTACAGGAGCATCACCGCGTAGACATCGGCGACGTACGTCCACGCCTTCTTGCCGCGGTTGTAATGCAGCCAGTTCGCGACGCGCAGGAAGAACCGCGGCGAGCGCTGTTGCACCGTCACCTGCTCGCCGACCGCCGTGACCTGCGTGCCGTCGTGGTAGCCGAGCCGGACCTCGTCGCCGGCGCGGTAGACCTCGTCGGGCGCGCCGGTGCCGGCCGCCTCGGCGACCCGGCGCGCCGCCTCGGCATCGCTCGCGTCGTCCGGAATGGCCGCGATCGTCAGCGTGCGCTCGCTCGCGTGAAAGTTCGGGTCCCAGTCCTTGATGTGATTGATCGCGAGGCCCGACAGCGCGTAGATCAACGTGAAGCCGACCGCGATGTAGCCGCAGTCGCGATGCACCGCGCGCAGCCACGCTCGCCAGCGCTTCCACTCAGCCATAGCGCTCCTCTTTCCACGGATCGCCGTGGTTGTTGTAGCCGCGCTTCTCCCAGTAGCCGGGCTCGTCGCGGTCGACGAAGCGGATGCCGGTGAGCCACTTCGCGCTCTTCCAGAAGTAGAGGTCGGGCACGAGCCCTCGCACCGGCGCGCCGTGCTCGAGCGCGAACGGCTTGCCGTTCAAGCGATACGTGACGAGCGCGTTGTCCTTGGTCGCCTCGGCGATCGGCGTGTTCGCGGTGAAGCCGTTCTGCGCCTCGAAGATCACGTAACGCGCCGCGCTCGCCACGCCGGCCATGTCGGCGAGCGCCGCGATCTGCACGCCCTTCCATTGCCCGGCGAGCATCGTCCACCCGGTCACGCAGTGGACGTCGGCTTCTTTCGTCACCTGCGGCAGCGCGAGCAGCTCCTTGTAGTCGAGCTCGAGCGGCTTCTTGACCAGGCCGTAGACGTGCAGCCGGAAGTTGCGCGGATCGCCATCGCCTTCGTCGCCGCCCATCGGCCTCAGGAACTCGATCACGCGCTGGCCCGGCGGCAAGCGCGGCCGGCCATCGGCGCGCTTCTCGGCGCGTGCGGCCTTCGTCAGATCGTCGGCCGCGATCCGCACGAGCGCGCCGCCGATTCCCATCAGCAGCGTGCCGGCGGCGGCGGATTTGATGAACTCGCGGCGAGAGCGGAGATCGCGCACGGGTGCCTCCAGTATCGTGGCATACGCCAGCGGTCGGTGGAGGTTACGGACGAACCCCGCCGGCGGTTCGGTGGCGGTTCGGTGATTAATGTAGGTGTGCGGCGAGCTTGTCGTGCATGCGGGCGATGTACTGGTCATCCGTGGCCTGCTGGTAGCCATCCTCGACCTCGACCCCATCCCGCCACACGATCGCGGTGGACGGCAGGAGCAGGTCGTGCGAGCCCAGGAACACGGTCGCGTAGATCTCGGCCTCGGGGTCGAACACCACGGGAAGCGCGAGGTGATGGTCGGCGATGAAGCGCTGCGCGGCGCCGCGATCGCTGTCGAGATTGACCGCGACGATCGACAGCCGCTTGTCGTGCTCGCTCGCGGCGAGCTTGTCGAGCTGCGGGATCTCCTTCGTGCACGGCTTGCACCACGACGCCCAGAACGCGACCAGCGTGACCTGGTCACCCATGTGCGCGCCGAGCTGCTTCGCGAGCTCGGCGTGATCGAAGTCGTGGTGGTGCATCGCGTGGTGCCAGATGTCTTCCGGTCCGGCGGCGGCATCGGCGACGGCAACGGCTGCGGATGCGGCATCGGCGACGGGTACGGGTACGGGTGCGGGCGCGGGTGCAGGCGGCGGCGACGCATCGCGGCCGCACGCGCCCAGCGCGAGCAGCGCGAGCTTACGCGCGTCCATACACCGGCACGAGCGCGCCGCTCGTCGTCGCGTTGTGCGGCGACGCGAGGAACGCGATGGTCTCTGCGAGCTCGGCCGGCTTCGGCCACGTCGCGAAGTCGGCGTTCGGCATCGCCGCCCGGTTCGCGGGCGTGTCGATGATCGACGGGAGCACCGCGTTGACGAAGATCCCTTCGCCGACGACCTCCGCGGCGAGGTGCTGCGTGATCGCCGCGACGCCGGCCTTCGCGGTGGCGTACGCGATCATCCCGGTCGACGGCTGCACCGCCGGGCGCGCCGCGACGTTGACGATCCGTCCGCCCCCGCCGCCGGCCGTGCGCCGGATCGCGCGCACCGCTTCGCGGCATGCGAGGAAGCACGTCGCGACATTCAAGCGCCACTGCTTCTCGAAGTCGGCGAGCGACGTGTCGCCGACCTTCGCCATCGCGAAGCCGCCGATCAGCTGGATCGATGCCCAGCACGCCGGCAGCGCCGCGTAGAACGCCGCGACCTGCGCCTCGTTGGTCGCGTCGACATCCGGCACGTCGAGCACGTGCACGATCGCGCCGCGCGAGCCGAGCAGCTCGACCACGCCGCGCCCGAGCCCGCCGCGCCCGCCGGTGACCACCACGTGCTTGCCGTTCATGATGGGAATCTATGCTAGAAGCCGTCGCTATGGGCGCACAGTGGAAGCACGCCGTCAGGCAGGCCAGCGCGGCCGCGAAGGGCAAGATCTTCACGAAGCTCGCGAAGGAGATCATCATCGCGGCGAAGGCGGGAGCGGATCCGGCGATGAACGCGCGCCTGCGCGCCGCGGTCGAGGCGGCGAAGAAGCAATCGATGCCGCGCGACACGCTCGAGCGCGCGATCAAGAAGGGCGCGGGCCTGCTCGACGAGCCGGCGAACTTCGAGACCGTCGTCTACGAGGGTTTCGCGCCGCACCAGGTGCCGGTGATCGTCGAGTGCCTCACCGACAACAAGAATCGCACCGCGACGAACATCCGCCAGCTGTTCCGCAAGGGCCAGATGACGCCGGTCGCGTGGGACTTCACGCACGTCGGCATCGTCGATGCGACGCCGCCGCCCGGCGCCGATGCCGAAGAAGCCGCGATCGAGGCCGGCGCGCAGGACTGCGAGCCCGACGGCGAGGGCGGGTCGCGGTTCTATACCGAGCCCGGCGACCTCGACGCGGTGTCGAAGGCGCTGTCGGGGCGCAACTGGACGGTCGCGACGATGCGCCTGGGCTGGCGCGCGAAAAATCCGGTGAAGATCGCAGACAGCGATGCGCGCACCGAGGTCGAGCAGTTTCTCGCCGAGATCGACGAGGACGACGACGTGCAGCATATCTACGTCGGTCTCGAGGCGTGATCCGCTAACATATCGACGTGGCCGAGCCCACGGTCGAGGCGACGGAGATCGATTCGGAGACGGCACTCGGCACCGAGGCCGCCACGCCGAAGGCGATCGCCGACGCCAAGGCGGTCGGCTCGGCGGCCTCGACCGGCCTCGGCGAGCCGAAGCCGACGAGCTGGGGGACGGTGTCGCGCCGTACGGCCGCCGAGGTGCTCGATCGGAGCGAGCTCCGGCGCAGCCGCATGTTTCACCTGTTCGGGATCGCCGCGCCGATCGCGGCGATCGGACTTTCGCTGCTGATCGGCGGCGATCCGGTCGGGCGCGTCGCGTTCTGGATCGGCGCGGCCATCATGTCGGCGTGCAACGTCGTGCTCGCGTGGCTGACCACGACGCCGGAGCGCTACAACCCCACGGCGGTCGGCTGGCTGTGGGCCGCGTCGACCGTCGCGGTCCAGCCGGCGGTGTTCTATTTCGGGCCGTTCTCGGCGGTGGTGATGGTCGACATCCTCGGCATCGTGTTCATCGCGATCGGCCGGATGCGCGGCCCGGCGATCGCGACCGCGGCGATCTGCATCGGCGGCCACCTCGCGATCGCGGTGCCGATGATCCTCGGCTTCACGGTCGATCGCGGCGTCCTGACCAGCGCGTCGAACGGGCGCACGCAGCTCGCGGTCGCCGAGGCGCTCGTCGTCATCTTCCTCGCGTCGGGCTACGCGCTCGGGCGGTGGGCGCGCATCACGTCGGCCACCGCGCTGTCCGAGCTGAGGACCGCGATGCGCCAGATCGGCGACCAGCAGCAAGTGCTCGCCGAGGCCGCCGACGCGGTCGAGCGCCAGCGCCGCCTGAACGAAGGCCGGTGGACGAACCAGCAGATGGGCAGCTTCAGGCTCGGGCTCGTGCTCGGGCGCGGCGCGATGGGCGAGGTCTACGAGGCCGAAGGCGCCGACGGTCAGCGCGCCGCGGTCAAGCTGCTCAATGCGCGCGCGACGGCGTCGCCTTCGATCGTCGAGCGGTTCCACCGCGAGATGGAGGTCGCGGCGCGGCTCGAGTCGCCGCACATCGTGAAGGTGTTCGAGGTCTCGCCGGCCGACGCGCCGGTGCCGTACATCGCGATGGAGTTGCTCCAGGGCACCGACCTCGCCACCCGGCTGCGCACCGAGCCGCGCATTCCATCCGACGAGCTCGTGCTGCTGATCGATCAGGTCGCGCGTGGCCTCGAGGTCGCACGACTCGCCGGCGTCGTCCATCGCGACCTGAAGCCACACAACCTGTTCCACCACGAGGGCGCGACCTGGAAGATCCTCGACTTCGGCGTGTCGAAGGTGATGGACAGCGAGGGCACGCTCACCGGTGAGGGGATCGTCGGCACGCCGCAGTACATGGCGCCCGAGCAGGCGTCGGGCGGCCATGTCACGCATCTCGCCGACGTCTACGCGCTCGGCGCGATCGCGTATCGCTGCCTGACCGGCCGCTCCCCGTTCAAGGGCCGGGACCTGGCCGAGCTCGTCTACCAGGTCGTGCACGCGCCGCCTCAGCGGCCGAGCGCGTTCGCGCGCGTCACGCTCGCGATCGAGGACGTGCTCGCGGTCGCGATGGCGAAGGATCCGCGCCGGCGCTTTCCGTCGGCGCTGTCGTTCGCGCAGGCGTTCGTCGCGGCGCGTCGCGGCCGGCCCGGCGCACTCGCGGTGCCCGATCGCGCGTGGAGCTGAACGTGATAAACACGCGCGATGTTCCGCATGCCGGCCGAGTGGACACCGCACGAAGCGGTGTGGACCGCGTGGCCTCACGATGCCGAGCAATGGGCCGAGGGGCTCGAGGCGCCGCAGCGCGCGCTGATGGCGATGTGCGCGGCGATCGTCGACGGGGGCAAGGGCGAGCGCGTCGAGCTGATCGTGCGCGATACCGGCGACGAAGCCGCGGCCCGTGCGCTCCTCGGCGCGGCCGCCGCGCACGTCCGGTTCCATCACGCACCGTACGGCGACGTCTGGCTGCGCGACACCGGGCCGATCTTCGTCACGCGGCCGGGCGAGGTCTGTGCCGCGCGGTTCGGCTTCGACGGTTGGGGCGGCAAGTACGTGATGGCCGGCGACACCGAGGTCGCCGCGCGCGTGTGCGCGTGGTCCGGCATCCGCGGCGCCCAGTTCGACTTCGTGCTCGAAGGCGGCTCGGTCGAGGTCGACGGCACCGGTACGCTCCTCACGACGCGCCAGTGCCTGCTCGACCCCAAGCGCAACCCCGGCCTCGACGAGGGCGCGCTCGCGGCGCGCCTGCGCTGGGCGCTCGGCGCCGATCGCATCGTGTGGCTGCGCGAAGGCCTCAAGAACGATCACACCGACGGCCACATCGACACGCTCGCGCGCTTCATCGGGCCGGGCATCGTCGCGTGCATGGAACCGGTCGCCGGCGATCCGAACGGCGACGTGCTCGACGAGATCATCCGCGATCTCCAGGCCGCGCGCCTCCAGGTCGTCACCGTGCCGTCGCCCGGCGCGGTGCTCGACGCGGCCGGCAACTTGCTGCCGGCGAGCTACATGAACTTCTACATCGCGAACTCGGTCGTCGTCGTGCCGACCTACGGCACCGACAGCGATGACCGCGCGCTCGACGCGATCGAGACGATCTTCCGGAGCCGGCGCGTCGTCGGCTTGCCGGGCAAGCCCGTCGTGATCGGCGGCGGCGCGTTCCATTGCTGCACGCAGCAGCAGCCGCTACGCTCCGCGCGATGACGAAGCGTAGCGCAGCGAAGCGTGGGATCAGGGGCAGGGGACGCTCGTACCGAAGGCCGAGCGCAGCGAGGACCTTCGCGTGACCGAGCCCGTCACCGTTGCCGCGCTCCAGACCGCGCTGTCGGACGACCGCGACGCGAACGTCGCGCGCGTGACCGAGCTCGTGCGCGAGGCGGCCGGCCGCGGCGCGCAGATCGTCCTGCCGAGCGAGCTGTTCGAGGGTCACTACTTCTGCCAGGCCCAGCGCGAGGACGACTTCGCGCGCGCGCATTCTGCCGAGGATCATCCGACGCTGCGCCACTTCCAGGCGCTCGCGCGCGAGCTCGGCGTCGCGATCCCGGTGTCGTTCTTCGAGGCCGCCGGCCCCGAGTTTTACAACTCGCTCGCGATGATCGACGCCGACGGCCGCACGCTCGGCATCTACCGCAAGTCCCACATCCCCGACGGCCCGGGCTATCAGGAGAAGTTCTTCTTCAAGCCGGGCAACACCGGGTTTCGCGCGTTCGCGACCCGGTTCGGGACGATCGGCGTCGCGATCTGCTGGGATCAATGGTTCCCCGAGGCCGCGCGCGCGATGGCGCTCGCCGGCGCCGACGTGCTGTTCTATCCGACCGCGATCGGCAGCGAGCCCGAGGAGCCCGAGCTCGACAGCCGCGACTCGTGGCAGCGCGTGATGATCGGCCACGCGGTCGCGAACTCGGTCGGGGTGGTCGCCGCCAACCGCATCGGCCGCGAAGGTGGGATGACGTTCTACGGCAGCTCCTTCGTGTGCGACGCGCGCGGCGACAAGCTCGCCGAGTTGCCGCGCGACCAGCCCGGAATCGCGCTCGCGACGCTCGATCTCGCCCGGATCCGCCGCGTTCGCGCGAGCATGGGCTTCTTTCGCGACCGGCGGCCCGAGCTCTACGGCATACTCGTCGAGTGAAGCGGATCGCGATCGCGGCGTTGGCAACGGCCTGTGGCTCGCACTCGTCTCCGGATGCGGCGGTCGATGCCGGTGCGTCGGTACTCGAGCTGCACGGTTCGCCCACGCGCGCCGGCGCATACGTCGCGCCCAACCTGACGCACGCGACCGCGACCGGCCTCCACGTCGATCCGACGTTCGTCGCGACCTATCCCGGTGCGGCGTTCGCGCAGGCGCTCTACTACGACGGCGGTGGCGCCGGGGACCTCGTGATCGCGGCGAGCGAGATGAACGTGGTGACCGCGTTCGATGCCACCGGTCAGATGGTGTGGCAGCAGACGCTCGGCGATCCGCAGCCGATGCCGAACCCCGACGAGGGCGCACCGTGCGGCGACATCAATCCGCTCGGCATCACCGGCACACCCGTCATCGATTACGCGACGCGGACGCTGTACCTCGACGCGATGATCCACGAGGACAACGCCGCGCACCATCGCATCTTCGCGCTCTCGCTCGACGACGGCAGCACGAAGAAGGGCTGGCCCGTCGACGTCGGCACCGCGTTCGCGAAGGCGGCCATCCCGTTCTTGCCGGCGACCCAGAACCAGCGCGGCGGCCTGACGCTGCTGCACGGCCACGTCTACGTGCCATACGGCGGTCACGCCGGCGACTGCGGCAACTACCACGGCTGGGTCGTGGCGGTGCCGACGACCGATCCGGCGCATCCGACCGCGTTCACGACGACCGTCCAGGCCGCGGGCGCGTGGATGCCGGGCGGCGTGTCGAGCGACGGCGCGAACGTGTTCGCGGTGTTCGGGAACGGCTCGCCGACCGACACGTGGGCCGATAGCGAGATGGTCGCGCGCTTCGAGGACGGCGCGAAGCTCTCGGGCTCCGACCAGGATTACTGGGTGCCCACGAACTGGCAGGCGCTCGATCAAGGCGACATCGATCTGACGGGCCCCGCGATCGTGCTCGATCTTCCCGGCGCGACGCCGGCGCACCTGTTGATCGTGACCGGCAAGGATGGCAGCCTTCGCCTCGTCGACCGCACCAACCTCGGCGGCATCTCGGATCCGGTCGCGACGCTCGCGGTCGGCAGTCAGATCATCAGCGTGTCGGCGCTGTACACGACGAACGTCGCGACGTATGTGGTCGTGCGAAGCGTCGGCATGATGGGTTGCCCGGGGCTCACGGCGACGTCGACGCTTGCCGCGGTCCGCATCGATCCGGGAGCGCCGCCGCAGCTGTCGCTCGCGTGGTGTGCCGGCCCTGGTAACGTGGGCTCGCCGATCGCCACGACCAGTGACGGGGTGAGCGATGCGATCGTGTGGGCGATCGGCGCAGAGGGCGACCAGCGCCTGCACGGCTACCACGGCGACACGGGCGCCGAGATCTTCACCGGCGGCGGCCCGGGCGATGCCGTGACGTCGACCAGCCGGTTCATTTCGCCGATGTACGCCAAAGGTCGGATCTTCATCGCAACCGATGGCCAGCTCTACGCGTTCACGACCGACTGAAAGCTGAAACCGCACGCTCGCCGTGGTGTCTCACCAGCGTGGCGCGCCGGACTCTCGTCGTCATCGTGGCGTGCAGTGGCGTGGTCGCGTGGCTGGCGGCGACGCAGGCGGGCAGGCGGCAGGACCGGCCGGAGCCGCCGCCGGCGATCGGCGCGTACGCGAACGGCGGGAAGCCCGAGACCGATCCCGACCTCGAGGACCTGTTCGGCGAGCAGCTCGCGGAGCTCGCGGTCGCGACCGACGAAGCGCGCCACGGCAAGTCCGAGAGCGAGCGCGAGCGCGCGTGGACGACGAAGCAGCTGCGCGGCGCGCCCGCGATCGTCGCGCACGGACCGTGGCTGTACGCGGCCTGGCTCGATCTGCTCGACTCGCTCGCGCGCTGGTCGGACGCGCCGTTCGGATCGCGCGGCTACCACGATGCCGAGCACGACCTGCGCATGCGCGCGCACGAGCTCACCGCGCAGCTCGCGACGCTCGGGCTCGCGTATTACGTGGACGCGGCGGTCTTCGTGGATCACGGCCGCGCGCACGCGGTCACGCTCGCGTATCGCGTCGAGAACGTGTCGTTCATCTATGTCGCGGGCGAGCCGCACCGCGTGCTCACGCTGCGCCGGCTCGATCGCCTGAACGCGGAGCGCCGGCTGCTCGGCATGCAGTCGGAAGAGCTCGGCGATCCGGTCGTGCTGCTCGATCAGATCGAGGACTTCGTGTCCGATCGGCTCGCGCCGGTGATCGCGGGCGGCGGCTACGAGCTCGGCGACGATCGCGCGAGCGTGCGCGAGCTCGGTGTCGCGGCCGGCGAGGCGGTGCGCCGCGAGCTGGCGCGCCCGGGCTCGGTCGCCGACTTCGTCGTCGCGACCGTGCGCCGCCACGAGGCCCGCCACGCGTACGACCTCGATCGCGATCAGCCGCCGCGCGCGCCCGACGCGCTCGCGGCGTATCTAGGCACGCACGCCCGCGACGCGTTCGGCATCCGCGCGCGCGCCGAGCTCGCCGCGTACCTGTCGCAGATCGCGGATGATCCGATGACGCCGCAGCTCGCGCTGTGGAACCTCGCGACGCAGGCGTTTCATGTCGAGCACTGGGGGCAAGCCGAGTCGTACGTCGCCGTCGTCGTGCTCGAAGGGCTCGCGCGTCACAGCGGCGCGGCCGCGACGCATCCGCTCGTGCGCGATGGCCAGCTCGATCGCGGTCAGCTCGCGGCGCTCGCGATGCCGCTCGCGCGACTGTCGGACGGCGAACTGCGCGCCGCTGCGCGCGAGCTGTGGCGCGAACTGTACGGCGAGCCGCTCGTCGATTGAGTAAGCCTGAGAACAGAGACTTGCGTCACTTGGGCGCAATTTCAGCGGCATCTTGCCGAATTTTGAGAAACACTCACAGGTAGTGGAGTCGGAGAACCTCGCGCCGGGCCTCTTGCTAGCGATGCCCCAACTCGCCGACCCCAACTTCTCGCGCGCGGTGGTGCTGATGATCGAGCACGGCGAACAGGGCTCGTTCGGGCTCGTGATCAATCACCCGAGCCCGATCAAGGCGAGCGAGCTGCTCGACAGCCTCGAGATGAGCTGGCGCGGCGAGGATTCCGCGGTGGTGTGGGCCGGCGGCCCGGTCAGCCCGAGCACCGGCTGGGTGCTGCACGAGCCGATCGGCTCGGCGGCGGCCGGCGTCGGCGGAACGATCGAGATCACGTCCACGATCTCGCTGTCGACCTCGCCGGATCGCTTGCGGATCATCGCGAATTCGCCGCCGCGCAACATCCGCCTCTTGCTCGGCTACTCGGGCTGGGGTCCCGGCCAGCTCGCGGCCGAGATGTCGCGCGGCGCGTGGCTGCACACGTCGGTCGATCCGCGCCTCGTGTTCGATACGCCCGCCGATCAGATGTGGGACGCCGCGATGCGCACGCTCGGCATCGACCCGCGCGATCTGTTCAGCGGCCGCGGCGTCAACTGACGGGCGCCGGTCAACGCGGCGTGAAGGTGCAGCCGCGCAGCACGTAGACGTCACCACCGGTGCCGGCGGCGACGACGCCGTCGGGGCCCGGCGGCGGCGCGGTGAACTCGCTCGTCTTCTCGAGCTTGCCCTTGGCGTCGACGGTCTTGCCCGAGACGTCGTTCGGCCAGCTGTCGACGCCGAGGCAGTACACGACGAGCTTGCCGACCACGACCGCCGCCGAGATCTTCGCGTTGCCCGCGTTGCCGCGCACGACGACGGTCTTGCCGAGGTTCTCGTCGACGTGCGAGGCATCGGCGACCACGGGCGGAGCGGGCGGAGCCGGCGCCGCCGACCCCGAGCCGTTCGACGGACCGGTGGTCGTCGTTCCCGTCGTCTCGTGACCGCCGCAGCACGCGGCGGTCGCGAGCGCGACCGCGGCGATTACTTGACGGTCCACGATGCTTGTTCGAGCACGAAACGCGCGCCCGGCGCGCCGTGCGCGTGCTGGCCGCTGGCGTCGACGACGTCGTCGGGCGCGACCTTCGTGAGCTTGCCGCTCACGCTCACCGGCTTGCCGTCGATCGTGCGATCCCAGCGCTCGAGGCCGGCGATGTAGATCGGCATGCCCTTCTCGCCGACCACGACCGCGCCGAGCGCCGCGTTGCGCGCCGTGCCGTCGATCGTCACCTGCGTGCCGACCTGGGTGTCGAGGCTCATCAGTGGCCTCCACCCGAGTTGTTGAGCGCGTTCATCGCGGCCTTGCCCGGATCGTAGTTCTTCGCGAGCGCCACGCCGAACACGATGCGATCGAAGTCGATGTAGCCGCGGATGAAGTGCTCTTTCGTGCTCTGGTAGACCTTCATCGGATCGGTCTTACCCTTGTCGCCGGGATACTGCATGTGGTTCGCGTGCCAGAAGCACTGGCTCGTGTCGTCCCAGAACCCGTAGTCGAAGTTCACGTAGCCGGGACGCGCCTTGTACTTGTAGCCCGTCATGTCCATGCGACCGGTCTTGGGATCGGCCTTGAACGCGTTGTCGTCGGCCTCCGCGTTGTCGCCGTCCTTTTGATTGGACCAGAACAGCTGCGCGAACAGGACGTACTCGCCTTCGGGCGCGAGGTGCGCTTGCTGCGGATTCGCGCGCATCTCGTGCAGCTCCTTGTTCTTGCCCTCCATGAACTTGTGCGCCTGATCGAACGTGCCGAACGTGCCGACCGCGTAGTCGAGCGGGTTGCCGCCGCCGTCGATGTTGTTCGCGCTGATGCCGATGCAGCCGCGCTCGATCGTGCGCTTGTTCGGGTCGGTCAGCTTCTTGCCCTGCTCGGCCTCCCACATCTTCTCGTACTGATCGACCGAGTAGCGGCGCTGGTCGGGATCTTCGCCGTACTGCGGCGTGTCGGCGCCCGCGGGCAGCGGCTTGCCGAGCTCGTAGCCGAGGCACTGCACGGCCTTGCTCTGCACGGCCTGCGTGCCGCCGCCGCTCGCGGCTGGCAGCAGATCGCTCGCCGACTTGCCGGCGACGACGCGATCGGCGACCGCGTCGGCGTTCTGCTCGTGCGCGTCGCCGGCTTGACCGACGCCGCCCTTGAGCTGTACGCCGCCGCGTTGCTGCACGACGTGCGCGGCTTCGTGCGCGGCGGTGTGCAGGTCGGGCGGTGCACCGAACGCGACCGAGTTGCCGGTCGCGTACGCCTGTGCGCCCATCGTGTGCGTCGCCGCCGCGGCCGGGCCGCCGACATGAGCCTGGATTCCGGAGATGTCGTGATCGGCGCCGAAGCTGGCCTGGATCTGCGCGGCGTGCGGCAGCGATCCGCCGGCACCCGACACGCCGTGCTCGGCCGCGGCGTGAAATCCGAACGCTTGTTCCGACGCGCTCGGCCCCGACGCGCTCGCACTCGCACCGCCCACCGCCGGGATCGCACCGCGGCTGGTGTACTGCTCCCCGGTTCCGGCGCTCTCCGCGCTCGCGGCCGCCGGCTCGGCCGCGCTCGGCGCGCTGGCCGGACTCATCTGGACGTTGCGGTCGATCATGAAGACCTCGAGGGTACCATTCTACGATGCGAGCTCGACCGCGCTTCCTACGCAACCCTTGCGCGCGCTACGGCATGTACGTGATCACGCAAAGGCCGGGCGCGCCGGTGCCGGTCGCGCCGGTGGTCGCCCCGCCTCCGCCGCCGGCTCCGTAGAGGCCGCCGTTGCCGCCGTGGCCGCCGTCGTACGCGCCGCCGCCGCCACCGCCACCGCTGCCGAGAATTCCGATGAGGTCGCTGCCGTTGCCGCCGTTGCCGGCGTCGAAGCCGGCGTCGCCGCCGCCGCCCCCGCCGCCGGCGCCGCCGCCGCCGTTCGTGCCGTCGGTGCCGGCTTGATCGGTCGCCGGTGCGCCGCCGCTGCCGTCGGCGGCGTTGCCGCCGGCGCCGCCGAACTGATTGCCGTCCATCGCGCGCGCGTTGGTCGCGTCGGTCCCGCCGCCGTTGCCACCGCCGCCACCACCGCCGTCGTTCTGATCGGCGCCGCCGGTGCCGCCCTTGCCGCCGTTGCCGAGCGGGCCCGCCGCGCCGCCGCCGCCACCGCCGTCGCTGCCGCCTTGCGGGCCGCCGTTGCCGCCGTTGCCACCGGAGAACACGGTCGAGCCGATGCTCGCCGAGGCTTCGCCGCCGGCCGCGCCGGGCACGTCCGAGCTCGCGGTGCCGCCGTTCGCGCCGACGACGACGTTCGGGTCCTGCAGCGACGTGCACGTCGCGCTCGCGCACACGTACGAGTCGCCGCCGTCGCCGTGGCCGCCCGCGCCGATCGCGTAGCCGATCGTTGTCGACGGCACGAGCCGGATGTTCACCGCGTGCGCGTACGCACCACCGCCACCGCCGCCGCCGTTCATCGCGCCGCCGCCGCCGCCGCCGATGCACGCGATCGAATTCGCGCTGTCGTTCCAGTCGGCCGGCACGGTCCAGCTCGTGCCGGTCGTGAGCACGACGACCGCCGGTCCGCTGCCGGCCGCGCACGCCGGAGGTGACGCGCTCGGATCGCAGTGCTGGCCGTCCGGACATTCGCCGTCGTCCGAGCACGGACTTCCCGTCGTCGGCGACGGATGAAAACAGCCGCATGCGACGAGCAGCGCGGCAACCGTCCTCACGGCATCACGATAACACGCTCGAAAAAACCCCGACGGACATCATCGGCCCGCAACTTGCTGTCGTTGGGTCGTATGGATCCCGGCGACTTGCAACCACCGAAGCCGCCCGAGCCGAAGCGGCGGTCGTGGCCGACCTGGCTCTTGCTCGCGCTCTTGCTCGGGTTGTTCTACGCGTGGCAAGCGACCAGCAGCAGCGCGGCGGTGCAGCCCGAGGTCGCGTACTCGTCCGCGTACGGCTGGATCCGCGACGGCAAGGTGAAATCGGTCGTGATGCGCGGCGACGCGCTGACCGGCGAGCTCGCGATCCCCGAGATGGTCGACGGCCGGCTCGTGAAGGCATTCCGCACGGTCGCGCCGCCCGGCGACAAGAACCTCGTGCCGATGCTCGAGGACAAGAAGGTCGAGCTGCGCGTCGAGAGCCCGGAGGCGCCGGTCGCGGTGCGCGTCGTGCTCGGCCTCTTGCCGTGGGCGCTGATCATCGCCGCGTGGCTGTGGCTGTCGCGGCGCGCGCAGAAGATGATGGTCGCGGGCGGCGGCCCGCTCGGCGCGTTCACCCGGCGCGGCAAGAAGTTTCAGAAGTCGGCGACGAACGTGAAGTTCGCGGATGTCGCCGGGCTCGCGTCGGCCAAGCGCGACCTCGAGGAGATCGTGCAGTTCCTGAAGGAGCCGGCGCGGTTCGAGAAGCTCGGCGCGACGATCCCGCGCGGCGTGTTGCTCGTCGGTCCGCCCGGCACCGGCAAGACGCTGCTCGCGCGCGCGGTCGCGGGCGAGGCCGATGTGCCGTTTTATTCGATCAGCGCGTCGGAGTTCGTCGAGATGTTCGTCGGCGTCGGCGCGGCGCGCGTGCGCGAGCTGTTCACCGAGGCGAAGAAGAACGCGCCGGCGATCGTGTTCATCGACGAGATCGACGCGGTCGGCCGCGCGCGCGGCACCGGCTTCGGCGGCGGTCACGACGAGCGCGAGCAGACGCTGAACCAGCTGCTGAGCGAGCTCGACGGCTTCGATCGCACCGATCTCGTCGTCGTGATGGCCGCGACGAACCGGCCCGACGTCCTCGACGCCGCGCTGCTCCGGCCCGGCCGGTTCGATCGCCGCGTCGTCGTCGATCTGCCGGAGTCGTCGGCGCGCGCCGCGATCCTCGCGCTCCACACCGCGCACAAGCCGCTCGCGCCCGACGTGTCGCTCGATCAGATCGCGGCGGCGACCGCGGGGTTCGCCGGCGCGGACCTCGCGAACCTCGCGAACGAGGCCGCGCTGTCGGCCTCGCGCCGGCGCGCCGACCAGATCGCGCGCGACGACTTCGACGCCGCGTACGACAAGATCGTGCTCGGCGATCCGCGCGAGGGCAAGCTGCGCGACGCCGAGAAGCGCCGCGTGGCCGTGCACGAATCGGGTCACGCGCTGCTCGCGTGGGCGATCCCGGAGGCCGAGGCGCTGCGCCGGGTGTCGATCCTGCCGCGCGGCATGGCCCTCGGCGCGACGCAACAGGTCGCGCCCGAGGATCGCCATCTCCACACGCGCGCCGAGCTCGACGCGCGCCTGTACGTGCTGCTCGGCGGCTATGCGGCGGAGCGCGCGGTGCTCGGCGACGTGTCGACCGGCGCCGAGCACGACCTGCGCGAGGCGACGCGGCTCGCGTCGAAGATGGTCGCGAACTTCGGCATGAGCGAGGTGCTCGGCCCGGTCCACTACGACGTGCACGAGGAGCATCCGTTCCTCGGCCAGCGCATCGCGACCGACAGCGGCACGAGCGACGCGACCATTCACGCGATCGAGGACGAGGCCCGCCAGCTGCTCGCCCGCGCGCTCGCGCAGGCGAGCGTCGCGATCTCCGCGCACCGCGGCGTGCTCGACCGCCTGGTCGCATCGCTGCTCGAGCGCGAGACGCTCGAGCAACGCGAGCTCGCCGAGGTGCTCGGCCCGCGCCCGGCGATCGAGCCCGGCGCGGTGCCGGTCGAGGCGCCGCTGCCACCGACGACGACGGTGCGAGCTTAGGGCCCTTAGCCTCGCGGGCGCTGGCTCGCCATGCGGCGCATCATCTCGTCGCTCGAGACGTCCTCGACGTGGGTCGAGATCGCCCACACGTTGCCCCACGCGTCTTTCACCATCGAGACGCGATCGCCGTAGAACATCGTGGTCGGTTCGCGCACCGACGTGCCGCCGGCCGCGAGCGCGCGTTGGTACGCCGCGTCGACGTCGGGCACGTAGCAGTGGACCTGCGCGGGAAACGCCGCGCCGCCCATCGGCTCGCCCATCATCACGATCGAGTCGCCGATCTTGACCTCGGCGTGGACGATCGGGCCGCCGGGCGGACCCATGCGATCGAGCTCGGTCGCACCGAACGTCTTGTGCAAGAACTCGATCAGCCCGGCCGCGCTCGCGACGACCAGGTACGGACAGACCGCGTTGTGACCATCGGGAATCGGCTTGGCTGGCATCGCGCTCGTATATCACGCGCAGCCGAGCGAGCGTCCCGGCCGCAGCTCGGACGAAGTGTCCAGCGCGCCAGCGCGCGGACGGTTCAGACACGGCGCGGCGCGTCGCTGGCGAGCGGGACCCAGGGCGCTGACGTGATTCCAGCAGCAAAGTGCCCGGGTTCGTCGACGGTCACGAAGTTCGCGCGCGACGCGTACCAGACTTCCCGATGCCGCCATCCGGCACCGCAAAGGTAACACTCGGTGCAGTTGGTTTCGCGGCAACGTCCATGGAAGACGCGAGCGTCCGGCTCGGGCGGACGCCCATCGGACGAAGTGTCCGGCCGGCGGACGCTCCGGACAGCACGCTGCGCGGATCTGCGCGGTTGGCGCGGCACGCGGCTTGGAATGCTCGCGCGCCGTGCGCGCGTGGCTCGCGATCGTGCTCTCGGCATGCGCCGCGGATCCGGCGCCGGCGCCGGCGGCGTGTCGCGACGCGCTCGCGCCCGGCGATCTCGTCGTCACCGAGGTGATGGCGAACCCGGTCGGCGCGGATCCCGGCCACGAATGGTTCGAGATCTACAACGCGTCGGAACGCGCGCTCGATCTGGCCGGGCTGGCGATCACCCACAGCCGGCCGGACGGCTCGACGGCCAAGGTTCATCGCATCACCGAGCTCGCGCTCGCGCCGGCGCGCTACGCCGCGCTCGGAGATGTCGAGGTTGATCAGCTGCCGCCTTACCTCGATTACGGCTACGGCGCGGACCTCGGCGAGCTCTACGACTCCGGCGGCGGCAAGCTCGTCCTCGGCTGCGGCACGACCGCGATCGCGGCCGCGAGCTACGACGACGTCGTCGAAGGGCACTCGCGCGAGCTCGGCATCGGCTTGCTCGATGCACAGGCGAGTGCCGACCCCGCGAGCTGGTGCGAGTGCGAGCGCGCGCAGCTGCCGACCGGCGATTTCGGCACGCCGGGCGCGGCCAGCGATTGCGTGCCGCTCGCCGCCGGCCAGTGCGCGGACGGCGATCACGCGCGCGCGATCCGCGCGCCGGCGCCGGGAGCGCTCGCGATCTCGGAGGTCATGCCCGATCCCGCCGTCGAGCCGTACGAAGACTGGTTCGAGATCGAGAACGTCGGCGGCGACGCGTTCGACCTCAACGGGCTCGGGCTCGATCGCGTCGCCGACGCGCGGCCGCCCGACGTGATCGCGCAGGCGGCGTGCGCGCCGGTCGCGCCGGGCGCGTTCGCGCTGTTCGCGCGCTCGGCCGATGGCGCGACGAACGGCATGTTGCCCGCGGTCGACGCGACGTTCGGGTTCTCGCTCGTGATCGACGACGGCGACGTGCGCGTGGTCGAGGGCGACACCGTGCTCGCGAGCGCGACGTGGCCGACCGCGTCGCGCGGGGTCTCGCTCCAGCTCGTGCCGACGGCGTGCCCGGGCGCCGCGCCGTACGGCGATCGAGCGAACCTCGGGACGCCGAGGGCGCCGAACCGCTGCCAGTGACGGAGGGATCAGCCGAACACGCGCGAGAACGCGAAGATCCCGAGCGCGACGACGACGACGAACGCGACCGCGATCGCGACCGGGATCCACCAGCGCGCGCGTTCGTCGCGAGCCAGCGCGTCGGGCGCGGTCTGGTCGTGCGCGATCCTTTGCGCGGGCGCGTGCGTCTGACCGTGCGCGGTCGACGCCGTCTCGAGGTCCTCGGGCTGCTCCCACGGCGGCTTCGTCACCGCGATCGGCTGCGACTCGCGCGCGAGCACCGAGCCGATCACGCGCCGCACGTCGCCGAGCGGTGGGCGCTGCGCCGGATCCTTCGCGATCATGCGCACGAGCAGGTCGTCGAGCTCGGCCGGGAGGTCGGGCTTGAACGACCGCGCGCGCGGCGGCGGCGCCATCAAGTGTGCCGAGATCAGCTCCGCCGCGTTGTCGTTGTCGAACGGCACGCGGCCGGCGAGCAGCTGGTACGCGAGGCAGCCGAGCGCGTAGACGTCGGTGCGGTGATCGACGCCCTTCGAGCGGCACTGCTCCGGGCTCATGTACAGCGGCGTGCCGACGATCTGGCCCTCGCGCGTGACGCCGACGTCCTTGTCGCCGACCTTCGCGAGCCCGAAATCGACGAGCTTGACGACGCGCTCCTCCGCGTACTCGAGCAGGAACACGTTCTCCGGCTTCAAGTCGCGGTGCACGATCTGCTTGCCGTGTGCAGCCTCGAGCGCGCGCGCGATCTGGCGGATCACGTCGAGCGCGTCGGCCCGGGCGAGCGGCGCGCGGCTCTGGCGCATCGCCAGGCTCTCGCCGTCGAGCCACTCCATCGTCAGGTACGTGCGGCCATCGGGCAGGCGGCCGTACCCGAAGATGTCGACGATGCCGGGGTGGCGGATCGCGGCGATCGCGCGCGCCTCGGCGAGGAACCGCTGCATCGCGTCCGGCTCGTCGAACAGCTTGCCGCTCATCACCTTGATCGCGACGACCTTGCCGATCGCGGGGTGCACGGCGCGATAGACCGCGCCCATGCCGCCTTCGCCGACCTTGGCCTCGATCACGTACTCGCTCGCCTTCGTGCCGGGCGCGAGATCCTTCGGGTTGCGCGGCGGGGCCGCCATCGCAAGCCCCGGCTCTGCCGGGGCGCGCAGCAACGCGGAGCGTTGCGGAGTATCCATCGCGTGCGCGAACAGCGCGGCCGGGCTCGTGTCGTCGCGCGCGCGTGCCGGCAGCCGCTGCAGCGTCGTGCTCTTCGCGCGCGGATGCAGATCGACCCGGGTCTCCTCGTGCAGCCACGAGCCGTCGTCCGGGCACGTGTCGAGGTCCTTCGGCCAGGTCTTCTCGCAGACCGGGCAGACGACCGCGGACTCCCCTATCTGCAAATCCCGCACGCGCCGTAATTCCGAGCGTAACACACGGCCTATATTCGGCAGGCGATGGAGACGAGGGCGACCGCCGGCGGCGGTGTGGGTGCGCGCACGTCGGCGACCGGCTTTCTGGGCTCGTTGTTCCCGCGCTTCGACACGCCGGTATCGCCCGAGTTCTATCGCCTCGGCGGCAAGCTGCGCGCCGCGACCAATCTGCTCTTTCTCGTCGCGAACTTCGCGCTCGCGCCGCGCACCGAGGCGCTCGGGTTCGATCTCCACGTGCTGGGGCGATCCCTCGTCGCGTTTACCATCATCCACACCAGCGACGGGCTGATCGCGCTGTGGGTGTGGCGCGGACGTCTGCCCGTGCGCAGGATGCGCCAGCTCACGTACGCGAGCGCGATCATCGAGGGCGTCGCGGTCGTCGGTGCGTCGTGGCTGTACGGGAGCGTGAACTCGCCGTTCCTCGGCGTCGAGCTCGTCTTCATCCTGATCTATCGCGTCGCGTACGACTTCCGGATCGGCGTCGTCGTGTTCGCGATCGTGTTCGTCGGGCAATGGCTCGTCGTCGCGGCCGAGCTCGCCGGCGTGCTGCCGCCGCAGCCGATGGCGCTCGCCGAGCTCGACGCGGCGTACGTGCGGCCGATGCGCGAGCTCGCCGCGATGTTGAATCTGTCACTGGTCGACGTGCTGACGTTCGCGGTCGCGAGCTGGACGGTCGGGCGAATTCGCCACAAGGAGCAGGCGATCGCGCTGCTGCGCGAGTCGCTGTATGCGGTCGAGCGCGGCAAGGTCGGGCGCCACACCGGCCGCACGCTGCGCGACACCTACGCGCTCGGCGCGCTGCTCGGCGTCGGCGGCATGGGCGAGGTCTACGAGGCGAGCCACGTGCGCACGCAGCGCCGGCTCGCCGTCAAGATGCTGCGCGCGCACCTCGTCGCCGACCCGACCGTGCTCGCGCGGTTTCGCCGCGAGGCCGAGGTCACCGGCAAGCTCGGCAGCGAGCACATCGTCGGCGTGATCGACGTCGACGAGGACGACGGCCAGCCGTTCCTCGTGCTCGAGCTCGTGGAAGGCCAGAGCCTGGCCGCGCGCGTCTCGCTGCGCGGCGCGCTGCCGTCGCGCGAGGTCGCCGACGTGATCGACCAGCTCGCGCGCGGCCTCGACATCGCGCACGCCGCCGGCATCGTCCACCGCGACCTGAAGCCCGAGAACGTATTCCTGTGCCCGCGCGGCGCCGGCGTGCTCGTGAAGATCCTCGACTTCGGCGTGTCGAAGATCCAGTCGAGCGCGACCGCGATCACGCACGAGGTCGCGATCCTCGGCACGCCCGACTTCATGTCTCCCGAGCAAGCCCGCGGCCGCGCCGACGAGGTCGACGCCCGCTCCGACGTGTTCGCGCTCGGCGGCGTCGCGTACTTCTGCCTCGGCGGCCGGCGCCCGTTCACCGCGGAGTCCGTTCCCGCGCTGCTGCGCGCGATCTGCGACGACGAGCCGGCGCCGCTCGCCGACGTGTCGCCCGATGTCACCGCCGCGCTCGCGAAGGCGATGGCGAAGGACCGCCGCGATCGCTACACGTCCGCATCGGCGTTCGCGCGCGACCTCGTGACGGCGCTGGGCGGCTGAGTCCGGGTCCCGGACGGAAGCGTCCGGGGGCCGGAAACATCGGACAACGAGTGTCCGCGTTCTCGCTACGAAGCGGGCTGCGCAGCCAGCGCCCTCGCACGAGCACGCACGGCTAGTCGTAGTACTCGGCGCCCAGGTGCGTGATCAGCTCGTCACCCTTGGTGTAGCGCAGCGTGTTCTTCAGCTTCATCA
Organism: Kofleriaceae bacterium; assembly: GCA_035500135.1. GTDB lineage: Bacteria > Myxococcota_A > Polyangia > Haliangiales > Haliangiaceae > JABFXX01. The sequence continues at coordinate 455 of DATJXL010000103.1, read as the reverse complement.
GCTGGATGAACAGGTCGTGCTCCGGGTACAGGCCCTCCGGCGTCATCGGCGACTTCCAGTAGAAGCTGAGCCACTCCTGGATGCCGGCCATGCCCGCGCGGTGCGCGAAGTCCATGAACAGCGCGAGGTCGAGCACGATCGGCGCCGCGAGGATCGAGTCGCGGCACAGGAAGTTGACCTTGATCTGCATCGGGTAGCCGAGCCAGCCCCGGATGTCGATGTTGTCCCAGCCTTCCTTGTTGTCGCCGCGCGGCGGGTAGTAGTTGATGCGCACGACGTGGCTGATGTTCCCGTACAGGTCCGGGTACAGGTCCGGCTGCAGGATGTGATCGATCACGCCGAGCTTGGTGACTTCCTTGCTCTTGAACGACTCGGGATCGTCGAGCACCTCGCCGTCGCGGTTGCCGAGGATGTTCGTCGAGTACCAGCCCTCGAGGCCGAGCATGCGCGCCTTG
>DATJXL010000102.1:0-2545 GCA_035500135.1 Kofleriaceae bacterium | reverse complement strand
GAGTTATCGGTTCGCGGGCCCTCAGTCTTGCGGTAGATGGACCATCATCACCGGGCATCTGACCGAGCGCACCACGTCTTCGGCGACGCTTCCGAGTACGACGCGCGAGACACCGCGCCTCGCGTGCGTGCCCATGACGATGAGATCGAACTTGCCCGACTGGACGTGGCGCACGATGGCGTCGCTCGCTCGGGGAAAGCGTTCGAGGATCCGTTCCGACGTCGTGAAGCCGTTCGCCTGCAGGATCGCGGCTGCGCGATCGAGTAGCGCGACGCCAGCGGCGCGCTCCGCGTCCGCTTCGCCTCCGCGCGTCGCGCCCGCGACGATCGCGACCATCGCATTGGGCGGCTCGTAGATGTGCACGAGCGTGATCGAAGCGGTCAAGCCGCGCGCGACCGCACACGCGTACTGGACGATGTCATCGGAACCCGCCGAATGATCGAGCGGTACGAGGATGCGTTCGACTCGCTTCATGATCCTACGATGCGGCGACTCGCTCGATCGCACCAGCGGTTGAAGTGGGAGAATTTCCAACCAAGGGGTGGGAATATCTCCCGCGGTCGCCGGATCTAGCGTCGAACGCTCGCGATGTTGTGCGTGGCACGTCCCGTGCTGCGTTTTCTCGACGGGATGATGATCGAGCTCAACGCCGACACGTTCCCGATCGTGATCGGGCACGGCCGCGTGCTGGTGAGCTGGTATCGCAGCGGCTGGGATCCGTGGCGTGCTTTCGCGCCGATCTACCAGGCCGCCGCCAGCCGGCATCCTCGCGTGATCTTCGCCAGAGTCGACGCCGAACGCGAGCACGCGCTCGCCGCGCAGTGCGGCATCAGCGCGATTCCAACGCTCATGGCCTTCAGCGGCCGCGTGCTGGTCTTCTCGCACGTCGGCTTCGACATTGCCGAGTCGCTCGACGCGGCCGTCGCCCGCCTGCGGCGCGCGCGGCCCACGGCCGACCGACCGGGAGATTTTCCTGCCTCGATCGTTTCCCGTGCTCGCCTGCCCTAGGCGTTTCGCGGTCGTGCGCGGTGGCAAGCCAATTGCTGATCAGGTCGCTCGATGCGCACGTCCACGCTCGTCATCGTCGTCGTCTGTGCCGGGTCGGGTCCTGCTCACGCCGACCCGTCGCCGTCCGCGCTCATCGACGCGTTCAAGGTGCCACCGGCCGTGCTCGTCGGCGCCTTTGGTGGGGGCCATGGTCATGCGACGCGAGCTCCGCATGGCTGGTTCTTCGGCGCAGATACCGGGATCGCCTGGCTGGTCGGAGCGAGCGACGTCGAGGCGCGCACGACGGGTGGGTCGAGCATCGACTCGAAAGCCTGGTGCTTCGGCGCGCGAGCGGGCTACCAGCTCGCATCCGGGCTCGCCGTGCAGGCGCGCTTCGACAAGCTCGGTGTCGGCGCACCGGATGGCAGCGGCGAGCTCGTCGCTGTCACCGCGGGGGTTCGCTATTCACTGCCGGTCGTGCCGATGCCGTTCGCGGAGGCTCTCGTTGGCTCGGCGGTTCATGGCGACGACATGTCGCCGATGATCGGGCTCGGTGTCGGCGCGTCGCTGTTCGTCGCGCGTCACCTCTCGTTCGACGCGTCGTTGCGCGACTGGATCGTCGACATCGACGGCATGCACCACATCCCGACCTTGATGCTGGGTATCTCCGCCGGTTTCGGCGGTTGACCATGGAGGCCACATGAACAGACAGAGTCTCGTAGCGTGCGCCGCGATCGCGGTGCTGACCGGCGCGTGCTCGTACGCGCACATCGGCTCGGGCGAAGTCGGCGTGATCAAGACGCCCGACGGCGTCCAGCCCAAACCGGTGCCGCCCGGCGACTGGCGCATCGGCATGTTCGATCACTCGACGAACTACAGCGTGCGGTCGCAAGAGAAGGACGAACGCCTCGACGTGCAGGCCTCGGACGGACTGGGCATCACGCTCGACACGTCGATCCGCTATCACCCGCTCCCCGAGGAGGTCGTCGCGCTCGATCAGGAGCTCGGCCCCGACTACTACTCCGTACTCATCGGTCCCGTGCTCCGTTCGCAGGCGCGTCGCGTCGTCGGGCGGTTCAAGCCGGAGGAGATCTACTCGAGCCAGCGCGAGGTGATCGAGCGCCAGATCCGCGAGGGCGTCGAGGCTGCCATCAAAGGGCGCCACATCGCGCTCGAAGCGGTGCTCGTGCGCAATGTCGTGCTCCCCGAGCAGCTCCAGCAAAAGATCACCGAGAAGCTCGCGACCGAGCAGGAGGCCGAGCAGATGAAGGCCGTGCTCACCAAGCAAGAGGCCGAGGACGAGCAGCGTCTGATGGTCGCGAAGGCAGAGGCCGAGCGCCAGAAGATCGCGGACGAGCAGGCCGCGGCTTCCGCGCGCACGCAAGCGCAGGCCGCTGCAGATGCAGCGCGTGTCACCGCACAAGCAGCCGCCGATGCCAAGCGCATCGACGCCCAGGCCACGGCGGACTACGAGCGCCTGGTCGCGAAGTTCCTGACGCCCGACATCTTGAAGCTACAGCAGATCGACGCCGACAAGGCGTTCGCGCGCTCGCCGAAC
>DATJXL010000101.1:0-3822 GCA_035500135.1 Kofleriaceae bacterium | reverse complement strand
GCCTCGACGTCGGCCGGCAGATCCTCGCGGGTGTCGTATTGCCGCCCGAGATGACCGAGGCCGAGTTCTTCTCGTTCTACGCGACGGTGATCAATCGCATCGCGTACGCGTCGCTCGAGGCGCCGAAGCTCGATTCGGACGGACAGGTCAGCTTCGACATCATCTGGTGCCCGCACCAGGACCACTACGGCGCGTTCGACTGCCGGATCCAGCGCTACTTCGTGCGCGGCATGATCCAGGCCGCGCAGGAGCACTCGCTCGGCAAGAACTGGCAGGTGCGCTTCGACTCGACGATCCCGGCGGGCGCGCAGACCTGCCACTTCACGATGTGGCGCGCGACCGACGAAGAGACGCGGGCCTGGAACGAGTACACGCAGCTGCTCGAGGCGAAGGCGCTGACGCGAGCGCGTCACCGGTAGCGGCCGATCCGCGCGGCCGAACCGGCGATGTGATCGATCAGCTGTTCGAGCGGCTCGAGCAGCTCGCGCTCCTCGCAGTGATCGTCGGTCGCCGTGTGCGTGCGGCGACTCGTGCGCACCGAGACGATCGCGCTCGGCGTATCGCTGCAGATCGTGACCGACGACAGCGAGCACGTCGTCGTCGTGCCGGTGCGAACGCACTCGGGCTGGACCGGCATGTGGCCGTTCTCGTCGAGCTCGAAGAAGTGCACGGCGTGGATCTCGCGTGCCAGCCGCTGCAGCTCGGCCGGCGAGACCCGGCTCGTCGCGGTGCCGATCGTCTCGACGTTCGCGATGCCGTGCCACACGACCGTGCCGTCGTGATGGATCTCGACCGAGTACGTCGGGCAGCGGCCGAAACAGCCGGTGCGCTCCATCTTGACGTCGAGATCGATCACCGGGTGTGCGGGCTGCGCGCTCGGTTCCGGCCGCGCCGGTGCGACCGGTCCGGTCCAGCACGCCGCGAGCGCCGCGCATGCGAGCGCGCGCGTCACCACGTGTAACCGCCCGCGATCGTGATCAGCGCGGTGTCGACGTAGCTCGTGTAGATCCCGTCGAGATAGCCCGCGCCGTAGTCGGTGAGCTGCTCGGTCGCGCGCGGATCGCGCGGCGTGTACTGCGGCGTGATCGACGTCGACGCGGCAAACGTGAACCCGCCGCCGACCGCCGCTCGCACGAGCCAGCGCTCGTCGACGTGCCATTCCCAGCCGACCTCGACATCGGCCATGTGCAGCGTGGAACGGCAGTCGAACGAGCGCGGCGCGCCCTGATCGGTGACCGGCAGCTGCTTGCCGGTCGCGGCCGTGATCAGCTCCGACGCGGTGGCGCCCCCGCCGAGCGTGACGAGGCCGTAGCCGGCCATCGCGTAGAAGCCGTGGCTCGCCCACGGGCGGTAGCCGACGTGCGTGCGCCACACGAGCGAGCTCGCGAGCGCGGACTCGATCAGGTTCGCGACGTCCTGGTCGTACGCGCCCAGCCCGACGAGCACCTTGTCGATCACGTCGACGTAGCCGCGCGGCATGAAGCCGATCGTGGTCGACGCTCGCAGCCGGTTCGGCGCTTCGACCTGCACGCCGGCGTAGAAGTCGAGCGGGAAATCGGTGCCGGCGATCGGCGCGATCGTCCAGTCGGGTGCGGCGGGCTGAGCGAACGCGTGCCGCGGGCGAGCAGCCAGCACAGCCACCACCGCGACCACCGCCGCGCGCATCGCCTACGGAACGAGCTCCTTCAGGAACGCGATGCCGTCGGCCTTGCCCGCGATCAGGCCGCCGACGAGCCGCGCGGTGGCGCGCGCCATCGGCGGGCCGTCGTCGGCGATCTGCTTGAGCGCGGATTCGCTCGCGACGCGCCCGGCGTCGGTCTTCGCGAGCATGACGAACGCGGCGCCGATGACGAGCCGGCGCATCGCCTCGGTCTCGGAATCGGTCAGCATGTCGGCGAGCTTCTTCGCGTCGTTCGTCTTCGCGTACGCCGACGCGAGCGCCGGCAGCATCGCGACGCGCACGTCGTGCGACGGATCGTCGAGCAGCGGCTCGAGCAGCAGAGCCGCAGCCGCCGGCTCGCGATCGACGAGCCCGATCGCCGCGGCCGCCGCGTGCGCACGCTCGCGTTCGACGCGCGAATCGAGCGAGCGCCGCAGCCGCGCCAGCACGGCCTCCTTCGGCGCGACGCGCGCGATCGTCGTGAGCGCGATCTCCGACAGCTCGGGATCCGGATCGCGCACCGCGAGCGCGAGCGCGCGGTCGCGCACCTGGGCGTCGATCTTGTCCTTCTGCGCGGCGAGCCGCTCGAGCGCGGCCTTGCGCACCTGTGGATCGGGATCGGCGAGCGCGGCCGACAAGGTCGCCGACGCCCGCAGCCCCGAGCCGAGCGCGGCATCGACCGCGGCGACGCGCACGAGCGGCGACGGATCGGCGATCGCGATGCCGACGAGCTCGGCGGCGCCGACCGCCTGCGCGGCGTGGAGGAGCGCGAGCTTCTCGCCGTCGTCGCCGCGCTCGAACAGCTTGCCCATCGCGGCCTGCGCCGGCTTCGGCGCGTCGCCGCCGAGCTCGCCGACCGCGCGCACCGCGACCACGCGGACGTCGCGATCGGGATCGTCGAGCATGCCGACGATCGTGTCGGCGATCCCCGGCGCGACCTTGCCCTTGCCGACGGTGAGCGCGAGCACGCGCGCGGCATCGGCGCGGATCTCGTTGTCGGGATCCTTCGCGAGATGCAGCGCGATCGCGGCGCCGTTCTTCGCCGGATCGGGTCCGTCGACCACGCATTGCATGACGAGCTTGCGCACGTCGGCGGACGGATCGGATGCCGCGGCCGCGAGTGCCTTCCGCGCTTCGACCGAACCGGCGAGCGACGCGTTGCACAGGCCCTCGACCGCGATCGGATGCAGCCCCGGATCCTCGGGCGTGCGCGACGCGATCGACAGGTAGTCGACGACCTGCGCGAACGGCTTCTTGCGCGCGAGATGCGCCCACACCTTGACCGCGTCGCGGCGCGGCCTGCCCTTCTCGCGCCACAGCTGCGCGATGCCGTCGATCGCGACGCCGGGGCTGGCGCCGGTCAGGGCCGTCCAGCCGAGCCCTTCGGCCGCGCCGATGCGCACGCTGTAGTTCTCGCCCTTCGCCATCTTCGTCAGCTTGTCCTGATACGAGCGGCCGAGCTTGCCGGCGGCGGTCGCGGCCGCCGCGCGCACGTCGTCGCTGTCGTCCTTGAGCAGCTTGTCGAGCGCCGCGTCGGCGCCGCTGTGATTGGACGCCGCGATCTCGCCCCACGCGAGCGCCGACGCGACGCGCAGCGACTTGTCGAGCTTCTTGTCGTCGAGCATCGGCGTGAGCTCGGCCGTGGCGCGATCGGGATCGACCTTCGCGTACAGCGGCAGCGCCGCCGCGCGCACCGCGGCCGAGCGCGAGCCGAACGCCGCCTTGGCCGCTTCGACGAGGCCGCTCGCCTTCGGCACCGGATCGAGATCGCGCAACAGATCGATCGCGAACGTGCGCGATGCCTGCGGCGCCTTGTCCTGCGCGATCAAGCCGGTGAGCGCCGCTGCGGCCGCGGCCGGATCGATCGCGAGCGCGCTCTTGATCTGCGCCTCGGCGCGCGCGCGCAGCGGATCGGACGCATCGGGATCGGCGAGCACCTGCGCGGCGGCCGCCGCCGACGGCCCTTCGTCGGACGCGCCCACCGAAACCTCGGCGACGAGCTCGCGACGCGCGGCCGGATCGGTCACGCGCTGCTCCGCGGCGCCGAACAGCGTGCGGCCGCGCTCGCCGAGGCTGCGCACCGCCGAGAATGCGATGCGGCGCAGCTCGGCGTCGCTCGACGTCAACGCTTGCTCGAGGGTCTCGGTGTAGACGTCGCGGCG
>DATJXL010000100.1:0-18969 GCA_035500135.1 Kofleriaceae bacterium | reverse complement strand
GAGCGTGACGAGATGGCGGCGCCGCGACGCCTGCCGCCCGACCTGGCGTTGCTCGAGCTCGGCGACCTCGCGGCGCGTGCGCCGCACGCCGAACAGCGCGGTGAACACGTAGCGGACGTCGCCGACGAGACCGCGCTGCCGGCGCAGCGCCGCGATCGCACGCAGCCGACCGCCGCTCGTGGTCTTGCCATCGCTGGTCTCGGCACGGACCGCGAGCATGTCGCCGCGCGAGTCGACCGTGGTCGGATCGGCGCGCGGCGGCGGAGGCGCCGGGATCTTGAGCAGCGCGTCGGCCGGGTCGTGCACGATCGTCGCCTGCGTGTACGCGACGCGCAGCTTGTCCGCGGCGCTCGCGCTCGTGTGATCGAACTCGCCGATCGGCACCGTGAGGTTCGGATCGGACGTGCGCGGCGTCGGCTCGGGCAGCGGCGGAAGCCCGGGCGACGGCGGCGGCAGCGGCGGCGGCTTCGATGGCGACTGCGCCCGCGCGGCGGGCGGCGGCGTGCTCGGAGTCTGCGCGCGCGGCGCGGCGGCGGGCGGCGGCGTGCTCGGAGTCTGCGCACGCGGCGCGGCGGTCGGCGGTGCGCTCGGCGACTTCGCACGGGGGGGCGGAATCGGCGGAATCGGCGGCGGCACGGTCGCCGGTTTCGCACGCGGCGCCGGCGGCTCGGGCTCCGGTTTCGTGTCGATGATCGCTTGCTCGAGCTTGGCGCGCTCGGGCGACCCCGGTGGCGGCGGCGGGACCGTGCGAGCTTTCCGGCGCGGGCCGGTGCCGGTAGCGGGTGCCGGTTCCGGAGCGGCCGCGGCCGGTGACGGCTTGGTCGCCGGCGGGCTCGAGTCGACGCTCCACCCTTCCGCGAGGTCCGCGATGCGCTCGCGCGTCGCGTCACCCATCCGGCGGCGGTTGCGCTCGTCGTCCGGCACAAAGGGCACCATAACATAGCCACATTTCGAAGCCCGTATCGCGCCATAGCCAATCATGTTGACACGGGCCGCCAATTTCGTTGACATGTGGCCATGGCGGCGCCGCGCATCCGCGAGGTGGTCGTGCTCGGGCGCTATCGCGTGGTCGAGCGGGTCGGCACCGGCAGTTTCGGCCGGGTGTTGCGCGTGATCGACGAGCGATCCGGCGAGCCGCGCGCGCTCAAGCTCGCGGCTCGCGACGAAGCCGGCCTGCTCGACGAGTTCGAACAGCTCGCGCGCTTGCGCCATCCGTCGCTGCCGCGCGTCCACGAGATCGGTCGCACCACCGAAGTCATCGACGACGTCGCGGCCGGCGCACCGTTCTTCATCGCGGACTGGATCGCGGGAGGGCGCAGCGACGCGCGCGAGCCTGCGGCGTGGAGCGCGCGCGCGCTGTGGGGCTTGCTCGCCGACATCTCGGGCGCGCTGTCGGTGATCCACGCCGCCGGGCTCGTACACGGCGACGTGTCGCCGGCGAACGTGCTGGTCGTCGGTGACACGGGGGCCGATGCCCGCGCGGTGCTCGTCGACCTCGGGCTCGCGAGCGGAAGCGGGGCCCGCGGCACGCCGGCGTACATGGCGCCCGAGGCGCTCGCCGGCCACGTCGAGCCGCGCAGCGATCTGTACGCGCTCGGAGCGAGCGCGGTGCGGCTCGTGACCGGACAACCGCTCGTCGATGCGCCCACGCTCGGCGAGCTCGTGCAGCGCGCGATCACGCGGGTCGACGCCCCGGCCCTGCCCGGCCTGCCGCGCCCGCTCGCCGATCTGATCGGGCGGATGGTCGCGCGCGATGCCGACGCGCGGCCGTCGTCGGCGCTCGCCGTGCTCGACGAGCTCGATCAGCTCGCGGCGACGGTGACACGGGGCGCGCCCGATCTCGCCCGGCGCGCGCGCCCCGACGTCGCGCCGCCGCCGGTCGCGGCCGCGTGGCCGGGCGCGGCCGAGCTCGTCGACCAGCTGGCGCGCGGGCTCGCGACCGCCGTGCTGCACGTCGTGGTCGGGCATGCCGCGTCGGGCGCGCGCCAGCTCGTCGATGCCGCCGTGCGCAGGTGGCAGCTCGCCGAGATCGCACGCCACCGCGAGCCCGCGCCGCTCGCCGCCGGAACGCTCGACGAGCTCGCGGTGCGGTTCGGCGTCACCGGCGGCGGCGGCTGGCTCGATCGCCTCACGCGTGCCGCACGCGACGCCATCGTGATCGTCGAGCTCGGCGACGATCCGCGGACGGACGACGCGCTCGCGGCGTTGTCGCGGCACGCGGGTGGGCGGCCGGTGATCGCGATCGTCGACGCGGCACCGCGGCCGCGCGAGCACGTCGTCGCGTACGCGACGCCCGTGCTCGACCACGCCGGCGTGCGCGCGATCGCCGAGCAGATGATCGCGGCCGATCGCGGCAGTCCGCCCGACGCGTGGGTGCGGGGTCTGCGCGAGGCCTCGGGCGGGCTCGCGCTGACCGCGATCGAGCTGGTGCGCTCGATCGCCGGCGAGCCCCAGCCGTACGCGATCGATTGGGCCGCGCGCACGACGGCCGGCGCGGCGGAGTTGCGCGGCCGCCAGCTACGCGCCACCAGCGAGCCCGCGCGCCGGCTCGCGGCCGCGATCGCCGCGTGGGGCGGACGCGTGCGGATCGATCGCGCGCTCGCGACCGCACGCGCTTCGGGGGCGCGGCTCGCCGAGGTCGTCGAGCTCGAGCGCGCGGGACTCGCGCGGCGAGCCGGCGACGAGGTCGTGATCGATCGCGCGACGTGCGAGGCGGCCGAGCCCGACGCCGCGCTCGCCGCCGCCGGGCTCGCCATCGCAGATGGCGCGTCGATCGACCAGGTGACGGCGCTGCTGTCGCGCGCGCCGCTCGACGCCGCGCTCGCCGATCGCGCGTGCGATGTCGCCGAGCTGCTGCTCGCGCGCGGCCGCGCCGATCGCGCGCGCTCGCTCGCGCAGCGCGTGCTCGACGCGAACCCCGGCTCCGCCGCGCCGCGTGCGCGCGCCGCGCTGATCGCGGCCCGCGCCGCGGCCGCCGCGGCCGACTACCGCGAGGTCGCGCCGCTCGCGCGGCTCGCGCGCGAGGCCGGCGCCGACGCCAGCGTCGCCGAGCTGGTCGTCGCGCGCGCCGCGCAGCGTGCCGGCATGCTCGACGACGCGGAGGCGATGCTCGCGAGCCTGTACGCCGCGCATCCCGACCACGCCGAGATCGCCGGCACGTACGCGCGGCTGCTCGTCACGCGCTCGCGCTTCGCCGATGCCCGGCGCGTCGCGCGCGGCGACGGCGGTCCGCTCGCCGGCCTGCGCGCCGAAGCGGCCGGGCTCGCCGCGTTCTACCTGGGCGAGCTCGACGAAGCCGACCGCGCGTTCGCCGCGCTCGAAGCCGGCGGCGACGACGCGATCATCGGGCGCGCGCTGTCGCTGCGCGGCATGGTCGCGCAGCAGCGCGGCCAGCTCGCGCTCGCATCGGAGCGCTACCGCGAGGCCGCGCGCAAGCTCGGCGACGTCGGCGAGGTCCACGCCGCCGCGACCGCCGAGCTCAACCTCGGCACCGTGCTCGTCGAGCGCGGGCGCGCCAGCGAGGCCTTGCCGCGGCTGGCCGCGGCGAGCCGCGTGCTCGGCGACCTCGGCGTGACGCACGAGCGCGTCGCGGCCGATCTCAACCGCGGCAGTGCGCTGCTCGCGGTCGGCGAGGCGCGCGACGCGCGCGCCGCGGCCGAGGCCGCGGTCGCGCACGCGGACGGCGCGCCGCACCTGCGCGCGTTCGCGCTGATCGTGCTGGGCGATGCGCTCGTGCGCCTCGGCGATGCCGCCGCCGCCGAGGCGTCGTATCGCGAAGCGCTCGCGATCGGCCGCGAGCGCGACGACGCGCACGCGCAGGTGTCGGCGCACATCGCGCTCGCGGAGACCGGGCACGGAAGCGATGGCGTCGATGTCGCGGCGCTGTGCGCGAGCGCCGACGACCGCGATCGCTGGACGCTCGCGTGCGGCCGGCTCGCGCTCGCGACCAGCAGCGCGAGCATCGAGCTCGCGCGCGCGTGCAGCGATGTCGCGACCCGCGCCGGCGAGGCCGATCGGCTCGAGCGCGCGTTTCGCGGTCACGCGCTCGCGGCGCAGCTCGCGCAGCGCGCGCATGATGGCGCGCTCGCACGCGTCGAGGCCGAACGCGCGCGCGCCGTCCACGCCGCGATGATCGCGGCCGCCGCGCCGGCGTTTCGCGCCGCGCTCGAGGCCGACGTCGACCTCGGCCGCCTGCCCCCCGGCCCCGCGAAGACCCGCGCACCGGCCACTGCGCCGCGCATCGACGACACCGGCCGCCGCCTGCTCACGCTGTCGCGCCGGCTCAACACCGAGGACTCGGTCGAGCGCATCCTCGACGAGGTCATCGATACCGCGATCGAACTGACCGCGGCCGAGCGCGGGTTCTTGCTGCTGCGCCAGCCCAAGACGGACGGCGGGCTTGCCGCGACGCCCGGGGAGATCGAGCTCGCGCCGGTCGTGTCGCGCAACTTCGCGATGAGCGACCTCGCGCGCGACGATCGTTCGGTCAGCCGCTCGATCGCCGAGCGCGCGGCGCAGACCGGCGAGCCGGTGCTCACCGTCGATGCCGGCCACGACGAGCGGTTCGCGATCGCGGCGTCGGTCGCGGCGCTGCGCCTGCGCTCGGTGCTCGCGGTGCCGCTGCGCCAGCGCGGCACGATCACCGGCTGCATCTACGTCGATCACCGCCTGCGCGGCGGCGCGTTCGACGAGGCCGCCGCCGCCGTGCTCGGCGAGCTCGCCGACATCGCGGCGATCGCGATCGAGAACGCGCGGCTCGCCGACGATCTGCGCCGGTCGACGCGCGAGGTCGACGAGCTCAACCGCCGGCTGTCGTCGGAGCTGGCCGACCGCGACGCCGAGCTCGTGCGCGTCAAGGCCGACCTGCCGGACCGCGATCGGCTGCGCCACCGCTACGAGCAGATCATCGGCCGCTCGCCCGCGATGGTGCGCATGCTCGACGTCGTCGATCGCGCCGCGGCAACGTCGCTGCCGGTCGTGATCGTCGGCGAGAGCGGCACCGGCAAGGAGCTGGTCGCGCGCGCGCTGCACGACCACGGGCCGCGTCGCGACGGTGCGTTCGTCGCGATCAACTGCAGCGCGGTGCCCGAGCCGCTGCTCGAGAGCGAGCTGTTCGGCCACGTGCGCGGCGCGTTCACCGGTGCCGACCGCGATCGCCGCGGCCTGTTCGAGGTCGCGGACGGCGGCACGCTGTTCCTCGACGAGATCGCCGATACCAGCGCGGCGATGCAGGCCAAGCTCCTGCGCGTCTTGCAAGACGGCGTGCTCCGCCGGGTCGGCGACACGCGTACACGCAAGGTCGACGTCCGCGTGATCGCGGCGTCGCAGCGCTCGCTCGCCGAGCTCGCCGCGGCCGGGCGCTTCCGCGAAGATCTGCGCTTCCGCCTCGAGGTGATCGCGGTTCCGATCCCGCCGCTGCGCGAGCGCGACGGCGATCTCCCGCTGCTCGTCGAGCATCTGATCGCCCGGCTCGCCGCGGGCAAGGCGCCGCCTCGGATCTCGCGCGCCGCGCTGCGCGCGCTCGGCCAGCACCGCTGGCCCGGCAACGTGCGCGAGCTCGAGAACGCGCTCGCGCGCGGCCTCGCGATCGGCGGCGACGTGATCGATCTCCCGGATCTGCCCGAAGCCGTCGCCGCCGCCGCCGCGCGGCCCGAGCCCGGCAAGCCGGCGACCGGCGACGACCTGCACCTCAAGCCCGCGCTGGTCGCGACCGAGCAGGCGTACATCGCGGCCGCGATGTCGCGCGCGAAGAACAACCAGACGGTCGCGGCGCGCCTGCTCGGGCTGTCGCGCTTCGGCCTGCAGAAGAAGCTGCGCCGGCTGTCGGGCGAAGATCCGGGTGAAGACGACGAATAAGTCCCGGTCAGATCATCGTCATCGATAGCGGCGCATCGCGGTCTCGGCGACCTTCGACACCAGCTGCGGATACGACAGCCCGGCCGCCGCCGCGGCGCGCGCGACGCCGGCATCCGGCGAGATGTCGGGGTTCGGGTTGATGTCGATCACCCACGGCACGCCGGCGGCATCGACGCGTAGATCGACGCGGCCGTAGTCGCGCAGCTCGAGCGCGTGCCACGCCGCGATCGACACGCGCTCGATCTCGGCGACGACGCCGGGCGCGGTCGGCCCGAGCGGCACCGGCTTGGTGCCCGCGTAGTCGACGTGCGCTTCGTCCCACTTCGCGGCGTAGCTGACGATGCGCGGGCGATCCGGCGGCATCTGCGCGAAGTCGATCTCGTGAAGCGGCAGGACCTCGAGCGTGCGGCCATGACCGAGGATCGTGACGTTGACCTCGCGGCCCTCGATGTAGCGCTCGGCGAGCACCGGCTCGCGATACTCGGCGAACAGCTCGCGGGTGCGCGCGCGCAGCGCCGCCGGTGACGCGACGACGTTCGCCTCGGTGATCCCGAGCGACGCGTCCTCGTGTGCGAGCTTGACGAACCACGGATAGTCGAGGGCTTCGAGCGCGGGATCGTCGAGGTCCGCCTCCGTGCGCAACAGGCGGTACGGCGGCGTCGGCACGCCGTGCGCGAGCAAGATGTCCTTCGTGCGCTGCTTGTGCAGGCACGACGCGAGCGCGACCAGCTCGGCGCCGGTGTACGGGATCTTGAAGAGATCGAGGAGCCCCGCGAACGTCGGCTCGTTGCGCGGATCGCCGTCCATCGACTCGCACAGGTTGAACAGGATGTCGGGCTTGTTCGCGTGCAGGCGCGCGAGCACCGCGTAGACCTCGACGCCGTGCACGCCGGTCAGCTCGACGACGTGCCCGGCCTCGCGCAGCGCGCCGACGATCGCGCGCGCCGACTCGCGCACGCTCGTGATGTCGGGGCCGGCCTCGCGCGCTTGCTCGGCGTCGTAGTCGGTGTTGTAGAGGACGACGATGCGCGCCATCCACCTCTTATATCAGCGCGCGAGCGAGCCGGGGCGACGCCTCGTCGGCGACCGCCGCGCTCGCCGGCGCGCTGCCGCCGAGCGCGTCGGCGAGCGAGATCTGCGGCACGCCGAGCCCGCACGGCCGGATGCGCGTCCACATCTCGGGCGGCGTCGCGACGTTGAGCGCCCAGCCGTGGATCGCGACGCCGCGCGCGACGTGGATGCCGCACGCGCCGAGCTTGGCCTCCCCGAGCCACAGCCCGGCCGGATCGCGCCGCCACTGCGCGCGCGGTGCGCCGAAGTGCACGCACGTGTCCGCGAGCACGCCGGCGACGCACGCGAGAAATTCGACGACCCCTTTGATCCGCACGACCGGATACACCATCAGCTGGCCCGGGCCGTGATACGTGACGTCGCCGCCGCGCTCGATCTGCTCGACCGGGACGTCACCGGCGGCGAGCACGTTCGCGCGGTTCGCCGAGCGGCCGAGCGTGATCACCGGCGGGTGCTCGCACAAGAAGATCGTGCCGGGCTCGCCGGCCCACACGCGCTCGCGCGCCGCGTGCTGCAGCGCGAGCACGTCGCGGTACGCGGCGCGGCCCAGCCAGGTGACGATCATCCGGCCAGCAGCTCGTCGAGCAGCTGGTCGTCGACGTAGTGCAGCGGCGCGGCCGAGCTGACGACGCCGACGCCGGTCTGCACGAGCGCCGCGACGAGCTGCGCGCCGCACACCACCGCGATCGAGCGGCCGGCGCGCTCGAGCTCGCGCTCGGCGTCCTCCGACAGCTCGGTCGGCGAGAACAAGATGCCGGCGACGAGATCCTTGGCCTCGACGCCGACCCGGAGCTCGCCGATCGCGCGGCGATCGATCGCCTGGTCACCCGAGCGCGCGCTGATCAGGATCGTGCGCGCGATGCCGGGCGCGGTCGCCGCGGCGTAGCTGATGCCGCCGACCCGCTTGACCCAGTCGATGTCGCGATAGCCGGCGGCCACGAGGTACGCGTGGATCAGCCGCTCGAACCCGGCCGCGCTCGCGCGCACGAGCCGCGCCGCGAGCGCGCGATGCGTGGCGCCGGCGAGCCGCGACAGCGAGCCCGCGACGTCGGCCTCGGCATCGGCGGTCGCGCTGGCCGCGACCGGCCCGGGCGCGAACAGATCGCGGCCGCGATACACGATGCGCGGGCGCAAGCCGAGCGAGCGATAGCTGCGCTCGTCCCCGAGCAGCTCGGCCTTGAGCTGCGGCCACAGCTGCTCCGGGTCCTGCTGCACGAGGTTGCGCTTGCGCATCATCGCCGCGAGCTGGCGCACCGGCAGCGGCTGGCCGTTGCGCAGCTGTGCGAACACGCTCGCCGCGGCGTCGCCGAGCGGCGTGCCGACGCGCGCCGGACCTTCGGTGGTCGGCGCGGCGTGGCCGTTGATCGGCTGCGCCTGCGCCTGCGGCTGCGCCTGGGGCAACGGCCGATGCTCGCGCACCACGTGCCCTTGCCCCTGCCCTTGCCCTTGCACGTGCTCTCTCCGCTGCTGCCGTTCCTCTCGCCGCTGCTTCCGCCGGTCGCGTCGCTCCTGCCACTGGTTGCGTCGCTCTTCGCGCGCGTTGATCTCCGGCATCATCGGCCGGTCCTCGTCGCGCGTCTGGCGGTCGGAATACTCGCCGTGCGCGGCCCGCGGCGCGCCCATCTCCTCGCCGTACACCGACGCGAGCTCGCGCTCCTCGTCGGACAGCGCCGGCGCGGCCACGACCGCTTCGGTCTCCTCGGTGTCCTCCCGCGGCGGCTCGACCGGCGTCTCGGCGACGATCACCGCGTCGGTGATGTCTTCCTGCTCGGCGGCCACCGGTGGCGGTTCGAAGATCGTCTCGGAACGGACGCGCCGGGCAGCCGGCTTCTTCTTTGCCTGGGCCGGCGCTTTCTTTGCCTTGGCCTTCGCCGCCGGCTTCTTCTTCGCCTGGGCCGGGGCGTCGCCGCCCGACGCTTCCGCGCTCGCCTCGCTCTTCTTGCTCATCGCGGCCTTCCTACCCCGCGGCCGGAACCACCGTCAAGGAGCCCGAAATTTGCCCCGTGATCGTGGCCCCCGTACCGTCGCAATACGGCGGGAGCGTGCCGCGTTGGTTCCGCCAAGGAGTTCAGTCATGCAGGCCCGCAAGATCGGAGTTTTGCTCGGGGGGTTGTCGAGCGAGCGCGAGGTATCGCTGCGCACGGGCGAGGCGGTGCTCGCCGCGCTGCGGGAGCGCGGCCACGACGTCATCCCGATCTACGTCGACGGCGACGTCGATGTCGCCGTCCGCCAGGAGCAGATCGACGTCGCGTTCATCGCGCTGCACGGCCGGATGGGCGAGGACGGCTGCGTCCAGGGCCTGCTCGAGCTGCTCGGCATCCCGTACACCGGCTCGGACGTGCTCGCGTCCGCGCTCGCGATGCACAAGGGCAAGGCCAAGGAGCTGTTCCGCCTGCACAACCTGCCGACGCCCGCGTACTACACGATCGGCGCCGGAGACGAGGTCGCGGCCGTGCACGGCGACTTCGGCATGCCGTGCGTGGTCAAGCCGGTCCGCGAAGGCAGCTCGGTCGGCGTCACGATCGTCACCGACGAGGACGAGCTCCAGCCCGCGATCGAGCGCGCGCTCGCGTTCGACGACGAGGTGGTGGTCGAGCGCTACATCGCCGGCAAGGAAGTCTCGGTCGCGATCCTCGAGGATCGCGCCTTGGGCGCGGTCGAGATCGCTCCGCGCGAGGGCTTCTACGACTACGCGAACAAGTACACGCGCGGCGCGACCGATTACTTCGTACCGCCGCGGCTGACGCCGGAGCGCTACCGCGGCGTGCTCGCGCAAGCGCTGCGCGCGCACCTCGCGCTCGGCTGCCGCGGCGCGACGCGCGTCGACATGATCGTGAGCGAGTCGGGCAACGAGTTCGTGCTCGAGGTCAACACCGTGCCCGGCCTCACGCCGACCAGCCTGCTTCCGAAAATCGCCGACGCCGCCGGGATCTCGTTCGGCGAGCTGTGCGAGCTGATGCTCGCCGGCGCGCGGCTCGGCGCGCGCCGCGACCACGGCGAGCGCCGCATCCTGCAGCGCTCGTTCGTCGGCGAGGATCGCCGCGAAGGCGCGCCTCCGACTCACTGATGACCGAACGAAGCGTTCTCGCGGCCACCGTGCTCGTCGCGCTCGGCGCGCCGATCGGCGCGGCGGCGTGGGTCGGCGCGCGCACGCGGGCGCTCGCCGACGATCTCGGCGCGACAGGCGGCGTGACCGCGCGCATCGGCGGCGTCGATGCCGATCTCACGGGCACGGTCCGGCTCTCGGACGTCGAGCTCGGCGAGCTGTTCGCGGCCGACTCGATCGAAGCGTCGGTCGCGCTCGAGCCGCTACTCGACGGCCACATCGGCGCCGACGAGATCCGCGTCGCGGCGCCGCGCATCGCGCTCGCGATCGATCGCGACGGCGACTCGGACCTCGCGCGGCTCGTGCGGCGGTTCGCGCAGCACGGCCACGGCAGCGGTGGCGGCGGTGCGAGCGCGCGAGTGCGCCGCGTCGTCGTCGCCTCGGGCACGCTGACCGCGCGCATCGCCGACGTCGGCGAGCTCGGTGCCGAGGACGTGCAGCTGATCCCCGATGCCGACGGCGTGCGCGTGCTGACCGGCCGCGTGTGGCTGCGCGGCTCGCTGGGTCGCGCGTCGGGCGAGCTCGCGCTCGCGCGCGCCGCCGCCGAGGTCGCGTTGCCGCGCGTACGGTTCGGCCGCGTGCTCGCGGTCGCCGGCGCCGGTGCAGTCGGGATCGACGGTGTCCCGGCGATCCGCCTGCGCGACGTCGCGGTCGGCCGGCTGGCACCGGGCGGCGCGCTCGAGCTGCACGCGTCGCTCGACGATGGCGGCGTCGCGCGCGCGGTCTCCGCCGAGCTCGCACCGGACGACTTCGCGCTGGTCGTGCGCGGCACGCGCGTGCCGCTCGCCGCCCTCGCCCCGCTGGTGCCGCACGCGATCGATCTCGGCGGCGCGCGCGCCTCGGGCGAGCTCGAGCTGCGCCGCGATGGCGCCGCGCTGGACGCGCGCGTCGCCGGCTCGATCGACCAGCTGCGCCTCGATCACCCGACGATCGCGCCCGCTCCGATCGCGATCACGGCGAACGTACGCGGCCAGCTCGCGATCGGTCCCGAAGCGGTGTCGCTGTCCGACGGCGAGCTCGAGCTCGGCGCCGGCCGGTGGACGCTGTCCGGGTGGCTGCGCCGCGGCGCGCCCGCGTCGGGCCAGCTCGACGTCCGGCTCGCGTCGGCGCCGTGCGCAGATCTGTTGGCGTCGTTGCCCGCCGAGATCCGCGGCCCGCTCGACGGGATGAACCTCGCCGGCACCTTCGGCGGCCGCGCGCGCCTCGCGATCGATCTCGCGGCGCCGCCCGGCGACGGCGTCGACCTCGACGTTCACCTCGCGAGCTCGTGCGACGCGACCGCCGAGCCGCCTGCCGCCGACGTCACCCAGCTCGCGCGGGTCAGCGACCAGATCTTCGCCGATGGCACGCGCGGCAAGGTCGGCAAGGGCGAGCCCGGGTTCACCGAGCTGCGCCGGCTGCCGTCGTACGTCACCGGCGCGTTCACGGCGGCCGAGGACGCGCGGTTCTGGGAGCATCATGGCTTCGACGTGCAGCAGATCGCGCGCAGCCTCGAGATCAACCTGCGCGACCGCCGGCTCGCGCGCGGCGGCTCGACGATCAGCCAGCAGCTGATCAAGAACGCGTTCCTCACGCAGCGCCGCTCGCTCGATCGCAAGATCCAGGAAGCGATCCTGACGTGGCGGCTCGAATCGCGCCTCGACAAGCGCGCGATCCTCGAGCGCTACCTCAACATCATCGAGCTCGGGCCGCACGTGTTCGGCCTCGGTGCAGCGGCGCGCTACTGGTTCGACGAGACGCCGCGCGAGCTGTCGGTGCGCCAGGCCGCGTTCCTCGCGTCGCTGACGTCGGAGCCGGCGACGATGAGCCACCGCGTCCGCCACGCCGGCGGCCTCGACAAGGACAGCGCCGCGCGCGTCGACATCATCCTGCACGCGATGCACGTCGACGGCGTGATCGGCGCCGACGAGCTCGCCGCCGCGCGCGACGCCGCGATGCGCTTTGCCCCGGCCGCGCTGCGCCGAGAGGACTGAGGCTACGATCGGGTCATGAGGTGCACGCTATTCGCGATCGCCGGCAGCGAGCTCGACGTCGGCGGCGACTCGCTGGCCGGTTACGACGACGCGAGCGCGAGCCGCACGTCGGTCACCGCGCGCGACACCGCGCTCGAGCTCGGCACGGCGTGGCCCTTGCTCCACGTCGCGCTCGGCAACCACGCCGACGGCCCGCTCGCGTTTCTCGAGTCGGGCGGCGAGCTGCGGGCCGAGTTCGCCGGCCCGACGTCGACCGGCCGCTACTTCGATCACGCCGCCACCGTGCAGCTGCTCGCTGCGCTCGCGCGCCTGTCCGGCCCCTCGCACGAGATCGAGCGCCTGCGCATCTTCATCGCCGACGCCGTCGCCGCCCTGCGCGGCGTCATCGTGCATCACTTCCGCTGAAGATCGGGCTTACCGCCAAGGCGCCGCAGAGCCAGGGAGACGCAGAGCCAGGGAGACGCCAGAAGAATGGGCCTCCACGCGACGCGACTCGGGCCGAAATCGGTTCCGCCTGGCGAACCTTGGCTCTGCGGCGCCTTGGCGGTGACTCTTCGCTCACACGCCGAGGAAGAGCCGGTTGCCGAAGTTGCGCTCGAGGTCGGCCGCGAAGATCTTCTGCGCCGCCTGGTCGATGTCGTACGCGACGCGCTTGAACTCGAACGTCTTCTCTTCGCTGTCGTAGATGGTGTAGCTCGCGCGGTTGTCGTAGTCGCGCGGCTGGCCGACCGAGCCGACCGAGACGATGTAGCGGTGCTCGGGGCGGATCACGAACTTGGTCGCGACCACCTCGAACACCTCCTCGCGCGTCAGCGCGAACGACTTGCACAGGTGTGAGTGGCCGATGAACGTCACGACGCCGAGCTCGTCCCAGATGTCGATGCAGCGCGACGCCTGCTCGACCGAGAAGATGTACTCGAACTCCTCGAGGTTGATCGGCGAGCCGTGGCAGAACGTCAGGTCGCCCTCGCGCACCTCGTAGGGCAGCTTCTTCAGCCACTCCATGTTGTCGGTCGTGAGCTGGCGCGCGTGCAGGTCGAGCGCCTGGCGTGCGGCGTCGTAGTAGTACGAGTAGTCCATGCGCCCGGCGACCGCGGCGTCGTGGTTGCCGAGGATCGTGAACGCGGCGAGGTTGCGGATGAGGTCGCAGCACTCGTTCGGCGACGCGCCGTAGCCGACGACGTCGCCGATGCATACGTACTTATCGATACGCTCCGACTTGTAGGCCTCGACCACCGCGGCCATCGCTTCGATGTTCGCGTGGACGTCGGAGAAGATCCCGATCCTCATGAACCGCTGGCGTCGATCATACCTGAAACCGCACGCTCACGTCTGGATCAGATCCGATTCGTCGAGCTCGGCCTCTTCCTCGTCGAGCGCGATCAGATCGCCGTCCTCGAGCTCCAGCGGGCCGGAGGCGTCGATGCCCTCGAGCGCGGCCTGTGCCAGATCCGGGCGGTCGGCCTCCAGCGCCTCGAAGAAGCGCCGCGAGAACGCGCGATTGACCGTGACGTCCCGCGTCTCCTGACCCGGTCGCACGCGCACCTCGTCGCGCGCCGCGGTATCGAGCAGCGCCAGGGCCTGCTTCGCGATCGGCGCGACCATGCTCTGCCCGGCCGCCATCTGCTCGAGCGCGGGCTTGCCGCCGCGCACCCCGACATGGGCCATCGCCCACGCCGCCCGCTCGGCGAGCTGCGGGGTCAGGCGGTCGCCGGTGCGGCCGAGCTTGCTGGCGAGCGGCATCAGCGCGGGCGGACCGACCTGGCCGACCGCGCGCGCGATCTCGCGCCAGATCTCGGTCGGCTCGTCGAGCAGGAGCTCGATCACGGCCTGCGTGCCGTCCTCGGTGCGCAGGAGCGCGAGCGCGAGCGCGCAGCCGTGGCGCAGGAACGCCTTGCTGCTCTTCAGGCCCTCGGTGAGCGGCGGCGCGGCCGCGGCGCCGAGCTTGACGGTCTTGCCGAGGATGCGCACCGCGTCGGCGCGGCTCATCTTGTGGACGGCCGCGATCACCGGCACCGCCGCGCGCGGATCGCCGCGGTCGCACAGCTCGGAGGCCGCGGTCACGCGATCCTTCTTGTCGTCGAGCCGCGCGAGCAGCTCCTCGACCGACTGGCCCTTGGCCAGGCCCTGGGTCGGCGTGCGTTCGATCGAGCCCGAGACGACCGAGCCGTCCTCGCTCTTGATCGTGCCGTTTCCGCTCCGCTTGCGCAGCTCGACGCCGAGCGCGCGCGCTTCCTCGGCGATCGCCTTGAGGTTGTCCTCGGCGGCGTCGGTGTCGATGTCGAACGCGTCCGTGTTGCGGCGCAGCGTCTCGAACCCGTCGTCGAGCTTCATCACGAGCTCGCGGCGCGACCGCGCGAGGCCCTCCGAGACCGCGACCTGCGCGAGCTCGGGCCCCATCCACAAGCCCCACGCGACCGCGCTCGCGACCACGTGGCGGCGGAGCTCGCGCCAGCGCTGCAGCGGGAAGCCGCGCGCGCACACCAGGTAGTCCTCGCGCGACGGCCGCGCGAACCGGCGCGCGATCGCGAGCGCGCGCCGCACCGCCTGCGCGGTGCCGAGCTGCGCGAGCTTGTCGTCGCGGAACTCGCCGGCCTCGGCGTGCTCGAGGCCGAGCAGGTCGTAACCGGCGCCGAGCACGAGGTCGCGGGCGCGCGCGAACGACGCCTCGGCCTCGCCGTCGGCGGTCACGCCGCGCAGGTGATCCTCGGCAGCGCGCGCGATGTACGCGACGTTATCGGCGAGCGGCGCGACCAGGCGCACGCGCCGGATCGGCTGACCGCCCACGACGATGTCGACGAGCAGCTGGAAATCCCGGGCGAGCGCGCCGATCACGTTGCGATCGAGCTCGACGCCGATGTCGAGCGGGATCACGGCGAGCTGCGTCGGGCTCGGCACCCGCAGCGCGGCCGGCGGGCCGATCACGAGCACGACGACCGGATACGTCGGCGCGCGGTGCAGCAGCACGCGCACGTCGAGGTGGCCGCCGAGGCCGCGCGCGACCTGCGCGCCCGCGAGCAGCGCGAGGTGCGGCACGCCGTCGTGGACGTGAAAGCTCGACGCCGCGCCGGTCGCGGCGAAGTCGAGCCACGGGTCGGGCTCCTGCGGCAGATCCTGGGTCTCGGTCGTCAGCGGATCGGCGCCGGGCGGGATGATCTGCGCGGCCGTGGTCGCCTCGTCGTCGATCTCGACCTTGAACGCCGGCTTCGCAACCGCGCCGTTGGTCGGAGCGATGGCCGCGGCGGGCGGCGCCTCCACGTTCGCGTCGACGTTCGTCGAGCTCTCGAACTCGAACGCGGGCTCGGGCTTGTCGGCGGGTCTGGTGATCCGCGGCAGCGGCGCGACCCGGGCGACCGGTTCGGGCGCGGCGGCCTCGAGCTTGCCGACCGGCTGGGTCACGACCTCTTCGTGCTCGGGCGGCGCGCTCGCGGGTGGCGCGGCGGCGAGCGCGGCGGTCGGCGGCGGCCCGATCGTCGTCGCGTCGGCCTGGACCGATGCCGCGACCCGCGCGCGCGCCTCCGAGCGCAGGCGATCGACTTCCTTGCGCTGGCGATCGAGGTCCCGCGCGAGCCGATCGCGCTCCTGCGAGCCGAGCGCCTGCTGTGCGCGATGCTCGAGGTACGCGCGGAGCCCGGCCGCGCCGAACACGACCGCGAAGTCCTTCACGTACGTCGGGATCGCCGCGTGCTCGTCGCGCAGGCGCTCGAGCAGCGCGATTCGCTCGTCGAGCTCGCGGTGGCGGTGCGACTCGGCCAGCACCAGCACCATCAGCTCGGCCGCCGGGTCGTGATAGACGACCGGCACCGCGAGCACGGAACCGTCGACCTGGTTCAGCGTGCCGGCGTACAGCCGTTCGACCAGCTCCGGATCCGCCACCGCGTCGATCGAGGTGTGAACCTGATGCGCGATCAGCGCGCCGCCGGGTCCCGTGACGTGCACGGTCTCGGTGCGCGTTCTTCCGATCGAGCCTTGGTAGGCGCTCTGCGACGGCGCGCGGGTTCCCCTGGCCATGCGGGAGGCATATCACGGGGCTGTCGGAAAAATTGTCCATTCAGGTTCCGCTTCCCTGCTCCCTATTGAGCCAGTCGGAATAGGGAACAGGGAAGCGGAACCTGAATACGGAACTGGATCAGTTCACCCCGCCGCTCGGCTCGTCCGCGACCGGCTCCGGCGCCCCGTCGTCCTCGGCCTCCGAAGTCCCGAGCATCTGCGCCGCGACCGCGACCAGGACCTCGTGGACGTGCTCGAGCGTGTCGAGCCGCCCGCACAGCGAGTAGTAGTCCTCGATCGACACCTCGCCCATCCGCTGCAGCGCCTGCTGCACGTAAGGCCGCATGCGGGCTGGCGCGTCGAGCTCGGAGTCGAGGTCCTCGAGGTCGGCCTGCGCGATCGCGGAGGCCACGAAGCCCGCCGGCGAGAAGTTGAGCCCGGTCGGCAACACGACGCGCCAGTCGGCCTCGTCGCCGGTCGTGTCCCAGCGTCCGCCGAGCCGGCGCCGGACGACCTCGCCGAAGTACGCGCCCGACGTCGCGACCACGAGCTGGAGCGTGGCACCCTGGCCCTCCGGAACCGTGCGCAGGTAGTGGTCGAGCAGCGGCAGCGTGTCGCTGTCGTACTCGAGCGTCACGCCGAGCGCGCGGCGCACGTACGCGACCGCCTCGTCGGCGTATTCGCGCACGCGCTCGGGCACGGCCTGCTGCTCCATGGCTCTGTCCACAGCCTACCGCGAGAGCTCGAGCTAGTCGATCGCGACGAACTGGACCGTGCCGTAGCGCGAGCGCAGCTCGACGAGCGCGGGCTGATCTCCGACGCCGAACGATGACATCATCCAGCCATCGGGCAACGTCCGGGCGGCGGCGCCGAGATCGACCTTCGTGCCGGCGCCGCGCACGACGATCGGACCGTGCCGGTGCAGGCGCAGCTCGACGTCGCCGCGCAGGCTCGAGATCACGAGCCGGCCGTGCAGCGCGGCCTCGGCCTCGAGCAGGATCTTGCCCTCGGTCGTGGTCAGCTCGATATCGCGCGCGCGCACGCGGCGGCCGGCGATCCGGCCGCGGTTCGCCGACGCGACCAGCCGCTCGCCGCCGATCGTGTCGAGATCGACGTCGGCGGAGATCGTCGCGGCGTCGACCGAGCCGAACACCTGCACGAGCGAGGTCGCGCCCGACACCGAGTGCGTCCACACCTCGCCCGAGACGTTCTTGACCGAGATCGGCCCCGACGCGGCGTCGAGCTCGCCGCCGGCGTCCATGCCTTCCATCTCGAGCTTGCCCGCGATCACGCTGGCATCGACCTTCGCGCCGCGCGGCGCGTAGACGACGAGATCGATGCGCACGGCCGAGGCCGGCACCGGCTTGGACTCGCGCGTCTTGTCGGCGAACGTCGCGATGCGCACGGTGCCGTCGGGGTTGGGCACGAGCGACACGCGCAGGCGATCGAGCGCGTCCTCGTCGGGCGCGCGCTTGTGGGTCTCGATGCGGATGGCCGCGCCGTCGTAGCCCACGATGCGAACGTCGCCGAGCGGGTTGTCGATCGCGACCTGCGTGAACGGATGGCCGGCCGGCGCGACCTCGACGCGCGCACGCTCGACCACGTCCGAGTCCTTCGCGGCCGGCTGCGCGAGCGCCGGCGCGCCGAGCGCACACACGATGGCGATCGCGAGCTTCACGGAGCGCCTCCCGCGAGCGCGACGTCGTCGCGGATCGCCGCGCGTTGCAGGTAGCGGATCAGCGCGCGATACGCCTTCTGGCGCGGCCGACCGTCTGCCGCCGCGGCGATCTGCTTGTTCAGCTCGGCCACGCGCGCGTCGAACGCTTGCTTGTGATCGTCGCTCCAGTGCGCGCGCTCGTGCGCGACATCGGCCAGGAGCTCGGCCGCGGTGTCGGCGTAGCCCTTGGTCTCGCTCGCGGCGGCCGCGGCGAGCTCGTCGGTGACGTCGCTACCGGCCGCGATCGGCGCCGGCGCCGGCGCCGGCGTGGGCGCGGGCAAGGCGATGCGGGCGGGCTCGGGGCCGCGGACGCGCCACGCGAGCAGCAGCACGGCGAGCGCGACCGCGACGCCGGCGAAGCCGAGCTGCACGCCGACGAAGCGCGACGGCACGAGCCGCGCGAGCGCCCGCCGCCACGCCGGTCGCTCGGCATCGGCCATCTCGGCCTGGGCGAGCCGCGCTTGCACGCCGGCCCACAAGCTCGACGGAGGATCGACGGGCGGCAGGTCGCGCAGGCCATCGCGCAGCGCGGCCTCGTCGGTGGCGGCCTGCCGGCACGCGCCGCACGTGCGCAGGTGCCCGCGCACGGCGCTGCCGCGCTCGCCTTCGAGCTCGCCGTCGAGGTAGGCCGTGAGCTTCGCGCGCGCTTCGCCGCACGTCATCGCGAGACTCCGATCGTGCCGAGGATCTCGCGCATGCGCGCACGCGCCTTGTGCAGCTGCGACTTGCAGGTCCCCACCCTGCACTCGAGGATCTCCGCGCACTCCTCGTGTGACAAGCCCTCGACGTCGTGCAGGACCAGGATGGCGCGATAGCCCGCCGGCAGCTGGCCGAGCGCGGTCTCGATGCGCGCGGCCAGGCCCGGATCGCGCTCGGCGATCGGCGGCGCGGCGACCTCGGACAGCGAGTCGTCTACGGGAATCTCCTGGCGGCGCCCGCGGCGCGCCAGATACGACAGCGCGGCGTTGACCGTGAGCCGGTAGATCCAGGTCGACAGCGCGGAGTCGCCGCGGAAGGCCGCGAGCCCGCGGTAGACGCGGACGAACACCTCCTGCGCGACCTCCTCGGCGTCGTTGGGGCCGACGATGCGGTGCGCCATGCCGAACACGCGGCGCTTGTACTGGTGATAGAGCATCTCCATCGCGCGCGCTTCACCGCGACGGCACGCCGCGATCAGCTCGGCGTCGTCGGAGAGCGTGCCCGAAACGCGCGGGCGCGGCTCGGCGAGGGCTGGCGTCGGAATCGAGTCGATGGCG
>DATJXL010000099.1:0-8707 GCA_035500135.1 Kofleriaceae bacterium | reverse complement strand
GGCACGACGTTCAAGATCTATCTGCCGCGCACGAACGACACCGGTGAAGCGTTCGTGCCCGCGAGTCCGTCCGTGTCGAGCCTCGAAGGCAACGAGACGATCCTGGTCGTCGAGGACGAGGTCGCGGTTCGCAACGGAATTCGCCGCATCCTCGCACGCTCGGGCTACAGCGTGCTCGAAGCACGCGACGCCGAGCACGCGCTCGAGATCTGCGAGCAGCATCCCGGCAAGATCGATCTGCTGCTGACCGACATCGTGATGCCGAGCTTGAGCGGCCGCGAGCTCGCCGAGCGGGCGCGCGTCGCGCGGTCGACGCTGCGGGTGGTGTTCATGTCGGGCTACACCGCCAACACGATCCTCCACCACGGCATCCTCGAGAGCGAGGCGGCGTATCTGTCGAAGCCGTTCTCGCGCGAGCAGCTGCTGCGGCGCCTGCGCGAAGTGCTCGATGCGGGATGACGGCCGTGTCGTCAGCTCTCGGTGTGGCGCTCCCGATCGCACAAGCGCCGATGGCTGGCGGTCCCGATACGCCCGCGCTCGCCGCGGCTGCGAGCAACGCGGGCGCGCTCGGCTCGATCGGCTGCGGCTACCTGTCGCCCGCGCAGATCGAGGCACGTGCTGCCGAGGTGCGGCAGCTCACCGCGCGGCCGTTCGCGATCAACCTGTTCGTGCGTCGTGACGAGCCGGACGATCCGGTCGCCGAGGCGCACGTACTGCCGGTGCTGCGCCCGTTTCGCCGCGAGCTCGGCTTGCCCGACGATCCCGCGCCGGCGCCGCAGCTGCCGGCGTTCGAAGCGCAGCTCGCGGCGGTGCTGCGCATCCAGCCCGCGGTGTTCAGCTTCACGTTCGGAATCGTGACGCGCGAGCACGTCGCGGCGCTGCACGCGCGCAGCATCACGATCATCGGCACGGCGACAACCGCCGACGAGGCCGACGCGCTCGCCGAGGTCGGTGTCGACGCGATCTGCGCGCAGGGCGCCGAAGCCGGTGGCCACCGCGGCACGTTCCTCGGCCGGTTCGAGGACGCGCTGATCGGAACGCTGGCGCTCGTGCCGCAGCTCGTGCGTCGCACGAAACTGCCGGTGATCGCCGCCGGCGGGATCATGGATGGCCGCGCGATCCGCGCCGCGCTCGAGCTCGGCGCGAGCGCGGTGCAGCTCGGCACCGCGTTCATGACCTGCCCCGAAGCCGGCACGGCGATGGCGCATCGCGAAGCGCTCGCGCACGCACACCAGACCGTCGTGACGCGCGCGTTCAGCGGCCGCTGCGCCCGTGCGATTCGCAATCGCATGACGGATGCGTTCGAGACCGTCGCGGCGGCGGCGTTTCCGCAGCAACAGCGCTTGACCGCGCAGCTGCGCGCGGCCGCGAGCTCGTCGGGGCGCACCGATCTCATGCAGATGTGGGCCGGTCAAGGCGCGCCGCTCGTGCGTGCGATGCCGGCAGCCGAGCTCGTCCAGACCCTCGTGCGCGAAGCCGGCCTGTAGCGGCCGTCGCGGCAGGCGCCGAAGCGCTCGCGACAGCGCAGATCGCGGCGACGACTACGCGCGCGCGCGTATCGCCGCTGGCCGATACCTGGGGCGCGGCGCGCAGGGTGCATGCGCAGCCGATCGTGGACGTCCTGAATTCGCGCACTGCTCCGCAGTTATCGGACGCGCTGGTGCTGTTCGGCGCCACCGGCGATCTCGCCTACAAGAAGATCTTTCCGGCGCTGCAAGCGATGGTGACGCACGGCACGTTGAACGTGCCGGTCGTGGGCGTCGCGCGCGAGCGCCGCAGCACGGAAAGTCTGATCGAGCGCGCACGCGATAGCCTCCTCCATCACGGTAGCTTCGATCGCGCCGCGTTCGACAAGCTTGCCGGCCTCCTGCGTTACGCGTGCATCGACTACACCGATCGGCACACGTTCGCCGAGCTGAGGCGCTCGCTGGGCGGTGCGACGCGGCCACTGCATTACCTCGCGATTCCACCGAGCGCGTTCGCGAGCGCGATCTCGGGCTTGGAGCAGGCGAATTGCACCGCTTCGGCGCGGATCGCGATCGAGAAGCCGTTCGGGCGCGATCTCGCGTCGGCGCGCGCGCTCGATCGCACGTTGCACGAGGTGTTCCCGGAGTCGTCGATCTTTCGCATCGACCACTTTCTCGGCAAGGAGCCGGTGCAGAACCTCCTGTACTTCCGGTTCGCGAACTCGTTTCTCGAGCCGATCTGGAACCGCGATCACGTCAGCCGCATCGAGATCACGATGGCCGAGGAGCTCGGCGTCGAGGGGCGCGGGCGATTCTACGAGGAGACCGGCGCGATTCGCGACGTGGTCCAGAATCACCTGCTGCAGATCACCGCGATCCTCGCGATGGACGGACCGGTCGGGCGCGACACCGAGGCGGTTCGCGACGAGAAGGCACGCGTGCTCAAGGCGATCGAGCCGCTCGACGCGCGGCACGTCGTCCGCGGCCAGTATCGCGGCTATCGTCAGGAGCCCGGCGTGTCGGCGAGCTCGACGGTCGAGACGTTCGCCGCGGTCGAGCTGCAGATCGATACGTGGCGGTGGGCCGGGGTGCCGTTCGTGATCCGCACCGGCAAGCGCCTGGCGACGACGATGACCGAGGTCGTCGTCGAGCTGCAGGCACCGCCGCGCGATATCTTCGGCGAGCACCTGCCGTGTTCGAACTACCTGCGGTTCCGCCTCGGGCCGGACACCGTGATCGCGCTCGGCATGCGCGTGTTGCGCCCGAACCTCGTCTCCGGCGAGCCGATCGGCCAGCACAAGGAGCTCCTCGCAGCCGAGGACCCGCGGCTCGAGACGCTGCCGTACGAGCGACTGCTCGGCGACGCGATGCGCGGCGATCAATCGATGTTCGCGCGACAGGACGAGATCGACGCGCAATGGCGCGTGGTCGATCCCGTCCTCGACGACGCGGCGCCGCTGCGCAGCTACGATCCCGGCTCGTGGGGGCCGCTCGAGGCCGAGCAGCTCCTGCCGCTCCACGGCCACCGCGTCGAGGCCGTCGCCTGAGGTGACCATGCGAGATGTCCGACTCGTGCTCGCGGATGTCGATGGCACGCTGGTCGCGCCCGACAAGCGGCTCACCACGGAGTCGATCGCAGCCGCGCGGCGCTTGCGTGCGCACGGCATCGACCTCGCGATCGCGAGCGGCCGGCCGCCGCGCGGCATGGCCCCGCTCGTCGAGGCGCTCGCGCTCACGACGCCGGTCGCGGCGTTCAACGGTGGGTTGATCATCGCGCCCGACCTGCGCACGATCCTCGTGCAACACACGGTGCCCGCGGCGGTCGCGCGCGAGGTGGTCGACGCGCTGCACGCGGCCGGCCTCGACGTGTGGGTGTACCGCGGCAACGACTGGTTCGTCCGCGACCGGCATGGCGTGCGCGTCGCGAGCGAGCAGGCGACCGTGCAGTTCGCGCCGACCGCGGTCGAGGACGTGCGGGCCGTGCTCGACGGCGCCGTCAAGATCGTCGGCGTCGGCGACGATCACGCGCTCGTCGCGCGCTGCGAGCGCGAGCTGCGCGACCGCGTCGGCGGCGACGTGTCGGCGGCGCGCTCGCAGCCGTATTACCTCGACGTCACGCACCCCGACGCGAACAAGGGCGCGGTCGTGCGCGAGCTCGCGCATCGGCTGGACATCGCGCCGGCGCACATCGCCGTCATCGGCGACATGCCGACCGACGTGTTGATGTTCGGGCTCGCCGGCACGAGCATCGCGATGGGCAACGCGAGCCTCGACGTGCAGCGCTGCGCGCGCTTCGTGACGACGTCGAACCAGGACGAAGGCTTCGCGCGCGCGATCGATCGCTACGTCCTGCGCGGTGCCACGCCCGTACAGGCCAGGCTGGGCCTACCGTCGCGCATCGAGGCCTGCTTGTTCGACGTCGACGGCGTGCTCACGCAGACCGCGGTCCTCCACGCGGCGGCCTGGAAGCAGGCGTTCGACGAGGTGCTGCACGCGCACTCGCAGCCGCCGTTCGACGCGGTCGCCGAGTACGCGCATTTCGTCGACGGCAGGCCGCGCGAAGACGGCGTGCGCACGTTTCTGGCGGCACGCAACATCGCCATCGATCACGACGACGTCCGCGCGATCGCCGAGCGCAAGGACGCGTTTCTCGAGCAGTTGCTGCGCGAGCGCCCGGTCGCGACGTACGCCGGCTCGGTGCGCTACCTGCGCGCCGTGCGCGACGGCGGGCTGAAGACGGCGGTCGTGTCGTCGAGCAAGCACGCGGACGAGGTGCTGCGTTCGGCGGGCATCGCCGATCTGTTCGACGTGCGGATCGACGGCAACATCGCCGAGCAGCGGCACCTCGCCGGCAAGCCGGCGCCCGATACGTACCTGGCCGCGGCCGACGCGCTCGCCGTCGAGCCCGCGCGTGCGGTCGTGTTCGAAGACGCGATCGCCGGCGTCGAAGCGGGCCACGCCGGCCATTTCGGCTATGTCGTCGGCGTCGATCGCGCCGGGCAAGCGGCGGCGCTGTGCCAGCACGGCGCCGACCTCGTCGTGCGCGACCTCGCGATGCTGCTGGAGACGTCATGATCTCGCACCCGTCGATCGCCGTCGAGCCGTGGTCGGTGCACGAGACGTCGCTCAGCCTCGATCACCTCGCCCGCACCGAGTCGATCTTCGCGCTGTCGAACGGGCACATCGGCGTGCGCGGCAACCTCGACGAGGGCGAGCCGCACGGGCTGCCGGGCACGTACTTGAACGGCGTGTTCGAGCTGCGTCCGCTGCCGTACGCCGAGGCCGACTACGGCGCGCCCGAGTCGGGCCAGACGATCATCAATGTCACGAACGGCAAGCTGATCCGTCTGCTCGTCGGCGACGAGCCGTTCGACCTGCGCTACGGCACGCTGCGCGCGCACGATCGCCTGCTCGATCTGCGCGCCGGCACGTTGCGCCGGACGGTCGAGTGGGAGTCGCCCGCGCACCGCACGATCCGCGTGACGTCGACGCGACTCGTGTCGTTCACGCACCGCGCGATCCTCGCCATCTCGTACGAGATCGAGCCGCTCGACGGCCGCGCCGACATCGTCGTGCAGTCGGAGCTGGTCGCGAACGAGCAGGTACCGGCGAGCTTCAACGATCCGCGCGCCGCGGCTGCGCTCGAGGCGCCGCTCGAGGGCGAGGAGTTTCAGTGCGGCGGCAACCGCGCCGTGCTCGTGCACCGCACGCGCCGCTCCGGGCTGCGCCTCGCCGCGGCGATGGATCACATCGCGACCGGAACCGAGCGAATGCGCACGACGACGGAATCGTCGAAAGACCTGGCGCGGTTCGTCATCACCGACGTGCTCGAGCCCGGCCAGCGGCTGCATCTGATCAAGTTCGTCGCCTACGGCTGGTCCGAGGTGAGAACCGTGCCCGCGCTGCGCGACCAGGTTGCCGCCGCATTGCGTGCCGCCCGCGATGCCGGCTGGGACGGCATCGTCGCCGAGCAGCGCGCTTATCTCGACGACTTCTGGTCGCACGCCGACGTCGAGATCGAAGGCGACCCCGAGCTGCAGCAGGCGATGCGGTTCGCGCTGTTTCACGTGCTGTCGGCGTCCGCGCGCGCCGAACGCCGCGGCATTCCGAGCAAGGGCCTCACCGGCAATGGCTACGACGGCCACTCGTTCTGGGACAGCGAGGAGTTCGTGATTCCGGTCCTGACCTATACGTTGCCGTCGGCGGCGGCCGATGCGCTGCGCTGGCGGCAGTCGATCCTGCCCGCCGCCGAAGCCCGCGCGCAGGCGCTCGGTCATGCCGGCGCGGCGTTTCCATGGCGAACGATCCACGGCGAAGAGAGCTCCGGCTACTGGCCCGCCGGCACCGCGGCGTTTCACATCAACGCCGACATCGCGGATGCCGTGATCCGTTACGTGCAGGCGACCGGCGACGATCAGTTCGAGGGCGACCAGGGCCTCGAGCTGCTCGTGAAGACCGCGCGGCTGTGGCGTTCGCTCGGCCATCACGATCTGCAAGGCGCCTTCCGGATCGACGGCGTGACCGGCCCCGACGAGTACAGCGCGCTCGCCGACAACAACGTCTACACGAATCTGATGGCGCAGCGAAATCTTCGCGGCGCCGCCGACGTGTGCGCGCGCCACGTCGATCGCGCGCGCGAGCTCGGCGTGACGCCCGACGAGATGGCGTTCTGGCGTGCGGCTGCGGACCGCATGCTGATCCCGTTCGACAGCAAGCTCGGCGTGCACGAGCAGGCCGAGGGCTTCACGCATCACGAGCTATGGGACTTCGACACGACGCGGCCGGATCAGTATCCGCTGCTGCTTCACTTTCCGTACTTCGATCTCTATCGCAAGCAAGTCATCAAGCAGCCCGACCTCGTGCTCGCGATGGCGGTGTGCCCGTACGCGTTCACGCAGGAGCAGATGGAGCGCAACTTCGCTTACTACGAGCGGATCACGGTGCGCGATTCGTCGCTGTCGGCATGCACGCAGGCGGTGATGGCGGCGCGCTGCGGCCATCTGCGGCTGGCGTTCGACTACGTCGCGGAGGCGACGCTGATCGATCTCCAGGATCTCGAGCATAACGTCGCCGATGGCCTGCACATGGCGTCGCTCGCCGGCTCGTGGATCGCGTTCGTGCTCGGCCTGGGCGGAATGCGCGACTGCGGCGAATTCCTGGAGTTCGCGCCGAAGCTGCCCGACGGCCTGACGCGCTACGCGTTCTCGCTGACGCGCCGCAACTGCTGCTTGCACGTCGACGTCACGGCCACGCGCGCCGAGTACAGCTTGAAGAGCCCCGGCTCGCTCGAGATCTCGCACTACGGCGAACGCGTGACCGTGACCCGAGACGCGCCGGTCTCGCGACCGATCACTCCGGTCGCGCCGCGCGCGCCGCCCGAGCAGCCGCCCGGTCGCGCACCGCGGCGGCGATCGCCGGGATAGCGCGAGTGAGCACTCAACATCTTTCACGGGAGGACTCATGGCGATGCCCAAAGCAGCAGTCGCTCGGATGAAGGCCGCGCAGATCACGGGGCCGAACGGCGAATTCCAGATCGTCGAGCGTGTGATTCCAGATCCACAGTTCGGGCACGTGCGGATTCGCGTGCAGGCATGCGGTGTCTGCCACAGCGATGCGCTGACCAAGGAAGGCAGGTTACCGGGAATCCACTACCCGCGCGTTCCCGGGCACGAAGTCGCGGGCATCGTCGACGAAGTCGGACCGGGCGTGACGTCCTGGACGCGAGGTCAACGCGTCGGCGTCGGCTGGCACGGCGGTCAGGACAACACGTGCCGGTCGTGCCGGCGCGGCGATTTTCGCAACTGCCAGAATCTGAAGATTCCCGGGATCAGCTACGACGGCGGCTATCAGCAATACATGATCGCGCCGATCGAAGCGCTGGTCGCGATTCCGCCGAGATTGAATGACGTGGAGGCGGCGCCGCTCATGTGCGCGGGAATCACGACCTACAACGCGCTTCGCCACTCCGGCGCGATGCCCGGCGATCTCGTCGCCATCCAGGGCATCGGCGGACTCGGCCACCTCGGAATCCAGTTCGCGGCCAAGGCCGGTTACAAGGTCGCGGCGGTCGGGCGCGGCGCGGATACGGCTCCACTCGCGATGCAGCTGGGCGCGCACGTCTACCTCGACACCCAGACGACGAACGCCGCGAGGGCGTTGCAGGAGCTCGGCGGCGCGCAGGCGATCCTCGCGACCGCGCCGAGCGCGAGGGCGATGTCGGAGCTGTTCGACGGGCTTGCACCGAACGGCCGGCTGATGGTGATCGGCGCGGCCTTCGACCCGCTCGTCGTCACGCCGATGCAGCTGATCTCGGGAAGCCGCTCGATCCAGGGCTGGGCCTCCGGCACGCCGGCCGACACCGAGGACACGCTGCGCTTCTCCGAGCTCGCCGGCGTGCGCCCGATGATCGAGACCTATCCGCTCGACCGGGCCGGCGAGGCGTACGCGCGCATGACGAGCGGCCACGCGCGGTTCCGCGTCGTGATCACGATGTGATCTGCGCCGCGCGCTCACGCATCGACGAGCTGCTGGCCGCCGTCGATGTCGTACGTCGCGCCGGTGAGTGCGGTGTTCGTCATGAGGTGCACGGCGAGCGCCGCGACATCGGCCGGTCCGACGACGCGGCCGATCGGCAGCGTGTCGCGCAGATGCTTGCGGCGACGTTCGAGATCGTCGCCAAGTAGGTCCGCGGACAGCGGAGTATCGACGAATCCCGCCGCGATCAGGTTGACGCGGATCGGCGCGAGCTCGAGCGCGAGGCTGGCGACGAGTGCGGGCAGCGCGGCCGTCTCGGTCGGCACGATCCCGAGGTTGGCGCGCGGGCGGCGACCGCCCGTCCCGCCCATGAACACGAGCGCGCCGCCGGGCCGCACCTTGTCGGCTGCGTGGCGCGCGACGCGCAGCATCATGACCAGATGACTTTCGAGATCGCGGCCGAGCTCGGCGGGATCGCTGTCGAACAAGCGCCCGTAGCGCGGGCGGCCGGCTGTGACCATCACGTGATCGATCGGCCCGCTCAGGTCGCGAAAGAACTGATCGAGGCGCGCCGCGTCGTTGGCGTCGAACGCCGCGATCTGGCGTGCGCCGAGCTCGCGCGCTGCGAGCTGCAGGCGTTCGGCACTTCGCCCGGTCAGGATCACGTCGGCGCCCTCGGCGCGGGCTCGACGCGCGGTCGCGAGCCCGATGCCGGCGCTACCGCCGATCACGATCACGGTTTGTCTGGACAGCTCGGGTTCGCGATG
>DATJXL010000098.1:0-23320 GCA_035500135.1 Kofleriaceae bacterium | reverse complement strand
CGCGATAGACCTGGCGCTGCAGCGCGACGCGCAGCTCCTCGACGCGGCCGCGCAACAGCGCGCGCAGCTCGGCGCGGTCGCTACGCGGCACGTCGGGCCCGGCATACCCGGGAAACAGCAGCTCGCGCGCGATCTCGAGCGCGCGCTCGACGCCCGCCTCGGTCGGCAGCTCGTAGCTGCCGATGTGCTGCATCTCGCGCGCGTCGGGATCGAGGTAGGCCTCGAGCAGCTCGTCGGCGACGCGGTCGAGCGTATCGAGACGCTCGACGTGCAGCGGACGGCGCTCGATCGTCATCGACCGCAGTCTACTTCACTTCGGCTGCGAGACGACCCGGAGGTACGGCTTGAGCGTCTTCCAGCCGGCCGGGAACTGCTTCTTGGCGTCGTCATCCGACAGCGATGGCACGATGATGACGTCCTGGCCGTGCTTCCAGTCCGACGGCGTCGCGACCTTGTGCTTCGCGGTCAGCTGCAGCGAATCGATCACGCGCAGCAGCTCGTCGAAGTTGCGGCCGGTCGAGGCCGGGTACGTGAGCGTCAGCTTGATCTTCTTGTCGGGTCCGATCACGAACACCGAGCGCACCGTCAGCGTGTCGTTCGCGTTCGGGTGGATCATGTTGTAGAGCGACGCCACCTTGCGGTCCGAGTCCGCGATCAACGGGAAGTTCGGCGAGGATCCGGTGACGTCCTGGATGTCCTTGCTCCATTCCTTGTGCGAGCCGAGCGGGTCGACCGACAGGCCGATGACCTTGACGCCGCGCTTGTCGAACTCGGGCTTGAGCTGGGCGACGCGGCCGAGCTCGGTCGTGCACACCGGCGTGAAGTCCTTGGGGTGCGAGAACAGCACGGCCCAGCCGTTCCCGATCCAGTTATGGAACTGGATCTTGCCCTCCGTCGTGTCGGCCGTGAAATCGGGTGCCTCGTCGCCTAGCTGAAGTGCCATGAGCTGTCTCCGTGATGTTTTACGTGGCCGCCGTTATAGCGGATGACCGCCGCCGGCGCAAGCACGATGGCACGAATCAGCGAGCGGCCGGATCCGGAGCCGCGTTGATCTTCGCGATGACGGACTCGAGCTTTTCGTCCGGGATGGTGACGCGGGTCGGCATGCCCCCGCCGAGCTCGAACAGCGCCACGAAGTCCCAGCCCGAGTCGAACGCGGCGGCGATCGTGAGCATGCCGGAGTCACGCACGATCGAGACCGGCGCGCGGTCCTGGCCGGCGAGCAAGAGGTCGGTCTTGTCGAACTGACCTTGCGCGCCGGCGGTATCGACGACCGCGACCCGCCCGCGGATCGTGAAGCGGCGCGCGAGCTCGCGCGTGCGGGCGTCGCGGCGCTCGAACTCGGCGGCGGCGTCGGCGATCACGTCGTCGTGCGTGCCCGGCTTCATGCCGGCGACCAGGAACTGCACGACCGCGCGCTTGAGCTGATCGTCGCGGAAGCGCGCGCGCAGCGCGCGGTCGATCCGAGTCGCGATCGCGCCGGGCGTGCCGACGCGGGTGTCGACCGCGCGGGCGTCGTCGTCGGCGCCGGCGTAGGGCTCGCGGCCGTCCAAGATCCACTTGGCGGCGGCGTACAACCCGTCGAGATCGACGTGCGTGAGGATCGAATCGATCGGCCCGGTGTGGCGGACGAGCTCGGGCGTGACCATCTCGGGGCAGGCGCCGTGCTCGGCCTTGGTCGCGAGCACGAAGCGCGGATCGCGTGCGAAGTCGCGGTGGCGCTCGTGATCGTGATGATCGACCCACGCGGCGAGGCGATCGCCGAGGCCGTCGAGGAACGGCTTGGTCACGAGCTCGAACGAGACGCTGGTCCCGACCGTCGCCGCGAATGCGATATCGAGCACGACCACGCGGCCGGGCAGCTTGTCCGCGCGCGGCAGCACGCGCGGCGATGCGAAGGCAAGGTGCGGGAAGTGCACGCACGAAGGATAGCGCGCGAGCGCGCCGGAGACGCCGCTACGGGCTGATCGCCTTCGGGCAGTGCATCGTCACGCTCCAGCCGTCGTGGAGGTAGATCTGGCGCACCGTGCCGCGGTCGCCGCATTGCGCGGCGCCCGGCACGAGCAGGCACAGCGTGCGATCGCCGCCGTCGGCGACCAGCGCGCTGCGCCGGCCGGGCGCGACCTGGCCGACGAGCGCGCCGTCGATCCAGACCTCGACGGGATCGGGGCAGCCGGTGTTGTCGACGAAGAAGGTCGTGCGCGGCTTCGCGCGCGGCGGCGCGTGGACCGGCACCGCAGGCGGCCGGTCCTCTTCGATCACGTGATACCGCGACGGATCCTTCGCCGCGGCCTCGAGCAACGCGTCGCTGCAGCCCAGCGCGCGCAGCTCCGGGCCCACGCCCCTCACCCACTCGGCGCGGAGCTCGGCGGCGTCGGCGAGCGCGAGCCGATAGCTCTTCTTCGCGGCCGCGATCTCGCTGCGCGCGTTCGGCAACAGGCCCGCGGTCAGGCCGAGGTCGTCGTGACGCGCGAGGAAGCGCTGCTCGCGCTCGAGGTCGACGCCGAGCCGATCGAACTTCGCGAGCGCGATCTGCGCCTCGTGCCACGCCTGCCCGATGTCGCCGATCGGGCACGTCTTCGGCCGTGGCTTCGCTTCCGGGCCGCGCCCGACCGCACCGAGCAGCCCGAGCACGCGATCTTGATAGTCCTTGCGCGCGTGCGCCATCTCGGCGGCGACGCGCGCGTAGCGATCGAGCGCGGCCTGGATCGCGTCGCCGTCGCCCCACGGCCGCGCGAGCGTCGGCGTGAACGCGAGCGTCGCGCTGCCGCCGGCATCGAGCGCGCCGAGCGCGTCGCGCGCCGCCGGCATGCCCGGCGACAGCTGCAGCGCGTGCACGAGCTCGTCGCGCGCCGGCCCGCCTTCTCCCGCGAGCGCGTGCGCGATCCCCGCGAGGTAGTGCAGCGCGCCGTCGCCGGGCCACGCCGCGAGCGATGGCTCGAGCTGCGCGAGCGCCGCGGCGGTGTCCTTGCGCGCGAGCTCGGCGGCGATCAGCGCCTGCCGCGTCACCAGGCTGCGCGGCTCGGCCGCCGCCGCGCGCCGCAGGTACCACGCCGCGTCGTCGGGCCGGTTCTGCACGAGCGCGATCGCCCCGAGCGCCTGCCAGGCCGCGGCCTGATCGGCGACATACCTCTGCAGGCCGGTGTACATGCGGATGGCGTCGGCGAGCTGACCGGCGTCGAACTCGGCCTGCGCGATCGCGAACCCGGGCAGGCTCGACTCGGGCGCGAGCTTGCCGGCCTTCGCGTACCACGCGATCGCGCCCTTCCAGTCGCCGGTCTTGCGCTCGGCGTCGCCGCGCCGCACGAGCAGCGCGAGATCGTTGTCGCGGTGCGCGATCACCTTGTCGAGCGCGGCGATCGCTTTGGGCCACTGGCCGAGCGCGCCGTACGCGGTCGCGAGATCGCTCTGCACGTCGAGATCGTCGGGCGCGCGCGCCGCGATCGCCTCGAGCTCGCGCACGAGGCGCGCGGTGTCGCTGCGCGAGCTGTGGATCAAGACGAGCACGCGCCGCGCCGGCAGGTTGTCGGGCTCGCGCGCGGTCACCTGCTCGAGCTGCTTCTCGGCCGCGGCCGCATCGCCGACCTGCCACATCGCGGCGCCGAGCCGGTAGCGCGCGTCGAGATCCCACGGCCGCCGCCGCACGAGCTTCTCGAACCCGACGCGCGCGAGGTCCCACTTGCCGGCGGCGGCTGCCGCGACGGCCGCCGCGCGCAGCGACGCGATGTCGTCGGGCGCGAGATCCACGGCGTAGTCGAACTTCGCAGCCGCGCGCGCCGCCGCCTTGACGTCGGTCGGCGCCTCGGCGAGGTAGAGCTCGCCGAGCAGCCGCTGCGCCTCGGGCAGCTTCGGATCGAGGAACACCGCGCGCTCGAGGTCGTGCTCGGCCGCCTTCAAGTCAGGCGCTGCGCCACCCCGTGTCATCGATCCGATCGGAGCCACGCTCGGCGTGGCTCCGATCGCCCCCACGAAGTAACCGAGCCCGCGGCCCATCATGAACACCGGGTAGGTGTCCTTCGACAGCGGACGCGCGAGCTTGTCGGCGCGCGCGACGTCGACCGCGATGCCCGCCTTCGACCACGCGCGCCCGATCGCGTCGCCGAGCACCGCGTGATAGCTCGCCATCGGGCCCTGCTGCTGGCCCTCGCCGGCGACGATGGCGAGCCCGTGCGCCGGCACCTTCCACACGATCGCGTCGATGCGGATCGCGTCGCCGACCTTGTCGAACCAACCGGTGATCGCGTACTCGGCGCCGACGCCGTGCGCGAAGTCGGCGACCGTGTCGGCCTCGGCCGGCACGGCGGCGCCGCCGACGTACAGCGGCGCGCCGACCGGATCGAGCCCGAGCACGGTCTCGGTCTTCTCCGCGATCTCGAACGGCGCTTCGGCGACGATCCAATCGAGCGCGCGGCCGTTCGTGACGTGGTTCTCGAACGGCGTGACCGCGAACTTGGCCGGCCCGGCCGTCCACGTCGGTAGATCCGCGGTCTCGTCGCTGATCACCGGATTGTCGGCGCGGGCGACCGACGCGAGCGCGACGACACTCGCGAGCGGCCAGCGCGCCGGTTTCCGCATACACTGAGCATACCGTGGGAGCAGAGCCTCGCCCGCCCGCTCCGAAGCGCCGCCGCAGGCGCCGCCGCCTGCGCGCGGTGTCACCGTGGCGATTGCTGCTGCTCTTGCTCGTGTACGGGGTCTCGCTCGGCGCGGCGTGTCTCTACCTCGCGATCTCGACGATCAACGAGGATCTGCCGGAAGACCTCACGAAGCTGCTCGACTACCAGCCGAACCGCAAGTCGGTCGTGCTGTCGTCGAACGGCGAAGAGGTCGGCACGTTCTCGATCGAGAACCGCCGCATGATCCCGCTCGAGCGCATGCCGCCGCACGTGCCGGCCGCGTTCCTGTCGGCGGAGGATCGCCGCTTCTACACGCATCCCGGCTTCGATCTGTCGGGCATCGTGCGCGCGGCGTGGAAGAACTGGCGC
The DNA here is from genome assembly GCA_035500135.1 of Kofleriaceae bacterium. Classification (GTDB taxonomy): domain Bacteria; phylum Myxococcota_A; class Polyangia; order Haliangiales; family Haliangiaceae; genus JABFXX01. Next base: position 18,335 of record DATJXL010000098.1, on the reverse strand, counting down.
AGCGAGGGCATCAAGCAAGGCGGCTCGACGATCACGCAGCAGATCATCAAGCAGACGCTGCTCCAGAACGAGGAGGCCGACCTGACCGACCTCGGCCTGTCCCCGGCCGAGCTCGCCGCTCAGAAGAAGCTGCAGAAGTACCGGCGCAAGATGAAGGAGATCATCCTCGCCGTGCGCGTCGAGCGCGAGCTCACGAAGGCCGAGATCCTCTCGATCTACTTGAACCACGTCTATCTCGGCCACGGCGCGTACGGCGTGGCCGCGGCGGCCGAGACCTACTTCGGAAAGGAGGTCGAGGACCTCACGATCGCCGAGGCCGCGCTGCTCGCCGGGCTCGTCGCGTCGCCCACGAAGTACGCGCCGCATCGCAACATGCAGCTCGCGCGCGAGCGCCAGCTCTACGTGCTCGGTCACATGCGCGAGGACCACTACATCACGGACGCCGAGTACCAGGCCGCGATCACCGAGCCGATCGCGCTCGTCGACGAGAGCGACGTCAATCACCTCGCGTCGCCGTACTTCGTCGAGCACGTGCGCCGGCTCGCGACCCAGCGCTACGGCAACAGCGAGCTGTTCCGCGGCGGCCTGCGCTTCTACGCGACGCTCGACACCAGCATGCAGGCGGCGGCCGAGGGCGCGCTCAAGAAAGGCCTCGAGTCGCTCGATCGCAAGCTCGGCTTTCGCGGCCCGATCGGCGCGGTGCCGCTCGGCAAGCGCGGCGCGTGGACCGGCGGTCCCGCGCACCCGCTGACCGGCGCCTCCGACGACATCACGGCGCTGGCCGACGAGCTCTTGCCGATCCAGCGCTACGGCGCGATGGTCGTCGAGCTGCCGAAGACCGGCGTCGGCGTCACGGTCGATCTCGGGCCGAAGCGGCTGCCGCTGGTCGAGGCCGACGCCAGGGACGCGCGCGAATGGCGGAGCAAGAAGACCTCCGCGCCGATGCAGCTCGGCGACGTCCTGCCCGTGCGGCTGTCCGACGACGGCAAGTCCGCCGTGCTCGCGCAGCGCCCGGCGCTGCAGGGCGCGATGGTCGTCATGGATCCGCACACCGGCCGCGTGCTCGCGCTGGTCGGCGGCTACGACTGGACCGCATCGCAGTTCGACCGCGCGACCCAGGCCAGGCGCCAGGTCGGCTCGTCGATCAAGCCGTTCATCTACACGGCGGCGCTCGAATCCGGCAAGACGCCGGTCGATCACATGCGCGACGGTCCGTTCTCGGTCACGACCGCGACCGGCGTGTGGACGCCCGCGAACTACGACAACAAGTACCTCGGCGACGTCACGCTGATGACCGCGATCGCGTTCTCGCTCAACACGATCAGCGTGCAGATCGCGGTCGCGGTCGGGCTCGATCGCATCATCGAGATCATGCGCGGCTACGGCATCACGTCGGAGATCCCGCGCCACATCTCGATCAGCCTCGGCACGCCCGATCTCACGCTGCTCGAGCTCGCCGGCGCGTACGCCGGCATCGCGAACGGCGGCCGCCGCGTCACGCCGCGCTTCTTCGATCTCGTCACGGACACGAGCGGGCGCGTCGTCGAGGATCTGCGCAAGCAGCCGCCCGGGCCGCAGGTCGTGTCGCCCGACGTCGACTACGTGCTGGTCAACATGATGAAGGGCGTCGTGCAGCGCGGCACCGCGCGCTACGCGCTCGCGCTCGGCCGGCCGACCGCCGGCAAGACCGGCACGAGCGCGAACTTCAAGGACGTGTGGTTCAACGGCTTCACGACCGACTTGCTCGCGAGCGTGTGGATCGGCCGCGACGACTCGACGCCGATCGGCGACAAGATCACCGGCGGCGGCGCGGCGGTGCCGATCTGGCTCGACTTCATGCAGAAGGCTCACCCGCCGACGCCGGTGCGCGACTTCCCGCCGCCGCCGGGCACGAGCTTCGCGCGGGTCGAGCCGTGGGGCGGGACGCCCGCCGGGCCAAGTGAAGACGCTGTGTGGATGCCGTTCGTGCGCGGCACGATGCCGGCGGAGTTTCTCGCCGGCGTGATCCGATCGTTCGAGGAGCTCGTACCCGCACCGGCGGTGCCCAGGCCGGCGACGCCGGTGAAGTGCGCGTCACTGTCCTGTCTGTAGGACAGCACTCGGTCACGAGTTGTCACGCGCCGCCGCGCGCGAACGGTGTTACGGTCCGTTTCGATGAAGCGTCTGGTCTTGCTCGCCGTGCTCGCGGTCGTCGTCGCTGTCGCGGGTTGCGAGTACGACCTCGACTCCTGCGCGCGCGATCACACGTGCCAGCAGCTGGCCACCGGCGACGGCGGCGCGGTGACGTGCGAGATGTCGACCGCGCAGTCGTGCGTCGCCGCCACGAGCCACCAGGAGCTGTCGTGGATCCAGACCAACATCTTCAACGGCCAGTGCACGTTCTCGGGCTGCCACAACGGCGCGTCCACCCCGCAGGGCATGGTCGACCTGACGATGGCGAACTCGTACTCGCACCTGGTCAGCTACACGTCGATCCTCGAGCCGAGCCGGATGCTGGTCGTGCCGAGCGATCCGAAAAGCAGCTACCTCGAGGTCATGCTCGGCATCATCGCTCCCGCCGACGCGACCCCCGCCGCGTCGCCACCGCCTTCGAACGTCGGCTACATGCCGCAGGACAACGGCGGCGAGCTCCTGTGCTGCCAGAAGCTCCAGGCGATCGATCGCTGGATCACGATGGGCGCGATGAATAACTGAGCGCCCGCTCCGCTCCGCCGATCCCCCGACTAAGTCTCTGTCCGACAAGCCAAAACCGCCCGCGGTTCGCTTGACGCAGGTGGACGCCGCTCGCTACAACTGTGTCGCGAAAAGCGAGGACCGATGAGCTGGCTAAGTGATGTCTTTCAAAAGGGCGGGCCGTTCTTCATCGTCAACACGTTCTTCTTGGCCATCGTGATCGGCCTCGTCGTCGAGCGCGCGATCTACTTCCTCGGCCGCGGCCACCTCAACGCGAAGGCGTTCCTCGAGCAGCTCCGCAAGCTCCTGTCGGCGAACAACGTCGACCGCGCCAAGAAGCTGTGCGACGCGACGACGGCTCCCGTCGCCCGCGTCGCCAAGGCCGGCCTCAATCGGCTGCATCGCGGCGAGGCCGCGGTCGCCCAGGCGATGGAAGAGACGATGACCGACACCTTGCCCGAGGTGAAGACGCGCATCGGCGCGCTGTGGTCGCTCGCGAACATCTGCACGCTGGTCGGTCTGCTCGGCACCATCACCGGCCTCATCCGGACGTTCGCGTCGATCGGCGACGCGAATCCGGCCGAGCAGCGCGAGAAGCTGTCGCGCGGCATCTCGGAGGCCATGTACAACACCGCGTTCGGTCTCTCGATCGCGCTGATCTGCATGGTCGGCCACCTGCTGCTGTCGGCGGCGATGAAGAAGGTCGTGTCCGATCTCGAGGCGTTCAGCCTGCGCTTCGAAAATCTCTTGTCGGAGGGCGGCGCCGCTGCGGCGCAGAGCCGCGCTCCCGCCGCGCCCACCGAGGACGTCCAGTAGAGATCCTCGCCGATGGAATATTCGGCACAACGAGTTCGAGCGAAGACTCGCGCCGCCGTCAAGCGACGCGAGGACCAGATCGAGCAGGACGAGATCGAGAGCGGCGAGCTCAACCTGATCCCGTACCTCGACATGGTCACGAACCTGATGCTGTTCCTGCTCGCATCGATCTCGGCCGGCATCATCTTCACGCAGATCGACACGACGCTGCCCGACAAGGCGCCGCCATCGACGTCCGTGCAGCAGCCCGCGCAGACCAACCCCGACGACCAGCCGCTCAAGCTCGTGGTCTCGGTCACGCGCGACCGCATGATCCTGTGGTCGATCTCCGGCCTCGAGGGCTCGCTGCAGTCGCCACACGCGACGTTCCCGCGCACCGGCCACGACGGCGAGCCGTGCGATGGCAACTACATGTGCGAGAGCGGCTACTGCAACACCGAGACGCAGAAGTGCGGCGCGGTGCCGGCGAACATGCCGCCGCTCACGCCGACGCCCGCGTTCGACTACCGCGGGCTATCGAGCTCGCTCTACGAGATCGCGAACCGCCGCTACACCGGCAAGATGCGCAAGCAGGAGACGTATCAGATCATCCTGATGGCCGACGGCGCGATCCCGTACAACACGATCGCGTCGGTGATGGCGGCGATGCGCTGCAAGCTGCCCGAGTTCGGCAAAGAGCCGCACGGCTGCTACCTGCCGACCGACGATCCGGATCTGAAGAAGGCGCAGAACCCGATCTCGGACAAGAGCATGGTCTACGACACGGACCGCGCGGCGTACGATCCGAAGAAGATGGCGCTGTTCTCGGATATCCTCTTCTCGTCGGGATTTGAATGACATGGGGATGACCGGCTTCACCCAGCGCGAGGCGCGGAACCTGGTCCGCAAGGCGGTCAACCGCGTGCCCGAGGGCGAGTCGATCCGTCACCTCAACATCATGCCGATGATGGACATGATGACGATCTTGCTCGTCGCCTTCATCTTCCAGATGGCGACCAGCGCGCTCGAGCTGACCGCCGGCACCGTGCAGCTGCCGCGCACCGAAGCCGACGCGCCGCTGCCCGAGAAAGCGTGGACGCTGGTCATCACGCCGACCGGCATCGTGGTCGAGGGCAAGCCGATCGTGTCGGTGCAGAACGGCGACGTCGATTCGTCCGAGAAGGAGGGCGGCTCGCTCGGCGTGAAGATCCCGCGCCTGACCAACTTCCTGGCGTCGCTGCACCAGCAGGAAGCCGCACAGGCGGCCCGCCAGAACAAGGCGCCGACCACCGAGCTGCTGGTGATCGCCGACCGCACCACGCCCTACCGCCTGCTCGTCGAGACGCTGTTCTCGGCCAAGGCCAAGGAAGCGTGCGTGCCCTACAACGGCCAGGTGAAGTGCTTCAGTCACTTCCGGCTCATCGTCCAGAAGAATTTCCCGCCGAAGCCTGACCGGTAGCGACCCGCCGACTTTGGGCTATAGTTGAGGGATGAAGCTGGTCGGCGAACGTCGCGCGCTCGCGGCAGTCACCTTCGCGTTCTACGCGCTCGTTTACTTCCTCATCGGATCGTCGGGCGTGCAGCCACAGCTCGCTCCCGCGCTGTACGCGCTCGCGGGCGTGTACGGCGTCGCGATGTTCGCGCTGATCGCCGGCTACTTCTGGGCGCGGTGGTACGCGGTCGGCGTCGGGCTGTACGGCATCATCACGGCGGCGGTCGGCATGTGGCAGATCGGCCCCGAGCCGGTGCTGCTGTTCATGGCCGCCACGCACGGCGCGGCCACGCTCATGCTGTGGGGCGAGGCGATGAGCCAGAGCTACGACGGCCAGACCGCGTGGCGCGAGAAGTTCCACATGGACGAGCACGCGGTGCAGCGGCTCGGTCGCTCGGTCATCCGCGCCGGCGTGTCGCTGCCGTTCGTGCTGCTCTACGCGCTGATGCCCAAGCAGGGCGCGGCCGAGCTCGTGCTCTCGCTGGCCGCGCTCGCGCTGACCGGGGCCGGCCTGCGCGGCCTGATTCGGCTCCGCACGTGGGGCGTGCTCGCGCTCGGCGCGGCCGGCGTGTTGCTCGTGTCGCTCGGAGCCGGCGAGCTCGCGGTCGCAGACTCCGGGCCGAGCGGCCCGCTCGCGGCGCTGCGCCCGTTGCTCGGCGGCGGCCTGCTCTTGCTCGCCGCGGCGCCGTTCGCCCGGGCGCTCGCACGCGCGACCCGGTCGCATTGATCTAGCTGGCTCGTCGCGTTACCGTTTCGGGCATGGCTCCACGGCTCGGCCTGTGCCTCATGCTGCCACTGTCGCTCGGGCTCGTCGCGTGTCAGCCGCTGTACGGCGGCAAGCCGGAGCACCTGGCGAACCCGCAGAAGAAGAAGAAGCCCGAAGGCATGGATCAGCCGGTCGCGGTGAAATACATCGACGACTGCAACCCAGACTTCCGCGACGATCCCAAGAAGGTCCACCCGCAGGTCTCGATCGCGGTGCAGCTGGTCGCGACCGGTGACACCGACCTGTCGACGGCCGAGCGCGAGAAGGACGATCAGAAGCGGGTCGGCCTGCTCAAGGAAGCGATCGACAAGTACCGCAACGCGCTCGTCAAGGACCCGTGGAACATCGACGCGACGCTCAAGCTCGCGGTCACCTACGACAAGACCCGCCGCAAGGGCTGCGCGCTCGCGATGCTCAAGCGCCTCGCGTCGCTGTCGGCGAACACCAAGTACGCCGCCGAGGTCAACCGATCGATCGACACCATCGACGCCAACGGCCAGTGGTTCAAGGACTATCACAAAGAGGCGATGACGGCGGTGGGGCGATGATCCGCGCGCTGCTCGCGGCCTCGATCGCAGCATCGACTGCGTTGGCCGGGTGCCACTCGCAAGAGGAGCTCACGCCGCCGCCGGCGCCGCTGCGCCCGCCCGCCGATCCGGCGCCGGTCGTGAAGCAGGAGAAGGACTGCGATCCGCCCGACCCGGCCGCCGAGAAGAAGCCGCTGACGTTCGACGAGCGCTCGATCCCGGAGGGCCAGCGCCTCGCCGACCTCGGCTACGCGCAGCTCCAGGCTGCCGAGGGCGGGCAGATCGACCGTGCGACGCGCGAGTCGGGCCTCACCCAGGCGGTCGAGAGCTTCCTGACGGCGCTCGCCGCCGATCCGTACAACGTCCACGCCACGTACGAGCTCGCCGCCGCGTACTCGATCATCGGTCGCAAGCAGTGCGCGATCAACCTGTTGACGCGGCTCCTGCAGATGCGTCCACACGCCAGCAAGCACGCCGAGGTCGAGGCCCACATCGATCACCTGCTCGGCCGCAAGCAGGCGCTCGATCCCGACTTCAACAACATGCGGCGCGACGACCGCTTTCGCACGCTGATCGAAAAGATGTGCGAGGGCACGAACGACGCCAACTGCGTGTACGGCGCGCAGAAGGACAATCGGGAGAGGTAGCAGCGACCGCGGCTGCGGCCCCGAGGCTGCGGCCGGAGAGCACACGTGAGCCCTCCGCCCCGGGCCTCGTGCTAAGACACCCGGCATGCATCGTCTCGCGCTCGTTCTCGCGCTGGTCCCAGCGGCTGCGTTCGCCAACGGCCCGAAGGGCGGCGGCGGCTCGGCGAAGTCCGACATCAAGACCACCGGCGCGACCACGCACAACCTGGGCGCGTGCGGCGCGAGGGTGCTGCCGCTGACGGAAGGCAACGTGTGGACGTACGGCCAGGTGCTGGCGCCGCTTCCGCCCGACGACAAGGTCAAGCGCATCTCGCCGCCGCAGGCCAAGACCATCGTGATCACGGTGAAGTCGATCGACGCCAAGAAGGGCAGCGACACGGTCGTCACGCTCGAGGAAAAGATCACGACCGATCTCACCAAGGAAGAGAAGAAGCCGATCATCGACGAGCGCACGATCACGACGACGATCACGTGCAGCCCGACCAAGTTCGAGATCTCGCCGGACAGCTTCTTCTTCGCGGGTGAGCCCGGCGGCTACATCGGCGTCAAGCTCGACTCGTTCGACCGCTCGCGCGACACCAGCTGGAAGCTGATCAACGGCGGCATCGGCGACAAGGAGTGGCGCGAGGACATCGTCGCGAAGTGGGAGCGCGTCCCGACGCCGGGCTCGGATGCCAAGCTCGGCTCCGGCAAGCTCGAGCTCGAGCGCCGCTTCCAGCCGCAGCAGCCCGAGGTCGTGATCACCAAGCTCGGCACGTACCACGCCGAGAAGCTCGCGCTCACCACCACCGGCCGCGTCACGAACGACGGCGCCGAGCCGGACGCGAAGCCGATGGAGCTGCCGGCCGGCTGGCTCAGCACGATCTGGATGGCGGAGGGCGTCGGCGTCGTGCAGGTGCTGAACCCGTTCGCACACCAGTACCAGCTGATGGACGCCCAGCTGAAGTAGCTTGCGGCGCACGCTTCGCCTCGCCAAGCCGCTGCGCGAGCGCGTGCTCGCCGGGCACCCGTGGCTGTACGACCGCGCGCTCCAGCCGGCGCGCGATCTCGTCGCCGGCGAGCTCGTCACGGTCGCCGACGAGCGCGGGCCGCTCGCCGCCGCGTTCGTGGACCCCGAGTCGCCGATCCGCGCGCGGGTCGTCGATCTCGACCCGGCGTGCGCGTGCGACGCGGCGTGGACCCGCGCGCGCGCCGAGGCCGCCGCGCGGCGCCGTGCGCGCGATCCGCTGCTCGCAGGCTGCACCGGCCGCCGGCTCGTCCACGGCGAGGCCGACGGCTGCCCGGGCCTCGTCGTCGACGGGTATGCCGAGACGGCGGCGCTCGTGCTCGACGGCGCGGCCGCGGCCGCGTTCTGGCGCCCTCGCCTGGCCGACGTGCTCGCCGGGCTCGAACGCTCGGGGATCGCCATCGCCCACGCATGGCTGCGTGCCGAGCGCGGTACGAAAGGGCCGGGTGAAGCGGTGCGCGGCGACCCGCCGGCCGAGGTCGTGATCGCCGAGGACGACGCGCGGTTCGGCGTCGACGTGCGGGCCGGCCAGAAGACCGGCTTCTTCCTCGACCAGCGCGACAACCGGCGCCTGATCGCGCGCCACGCGGCCGGCGCGCGCGTGCTGAACCTGTGCGCGTATACGGGAGGGTTCTCGCTCCACGCCGCGCTCGGCGGCGCGACGCGCGTGACCTCGGTCGACCTCGCGGCACCGGCGATCGCCGCGCTCGCGAGAAACCTCGAGCTGTCGCGCTTGCCGGCCGACGCGCACGAGCTGGTCGTCGCCGACGTGTTCGATCACCTCGCGCGGGCTCGCGACCACGGCCGGCGCTGGGACCTCGTGATCGCCGATCCGCCGAGCTTCGCGCCGAGCGAGCGCGCCAAGCCGGCGGCGCTGCGCGCCTACGACAAGCTCGCAGCCGCCGCGCTCGCGGTCGTCGAGCCCGGCGGCCGGTTCGCGCTGGCGTCGTGCTCGAGCCACGTCACGGAGGCCGACTTGCTGGCCCTGCCCGGCCTCGGGCGCGCCGATCTGCGCCTGCGCGCGGCCGCGGGCGCGGCGACCGACCACCCCGTCCTGCCCGCATTTCCCGAGGGCCGGTACCTCAAGTTCTTGTTTTTCGACGTGGCGTGATGGCCCCATGCAAACTGCCGTTTGCGGCCAATCGAGTCGCCAGTTGACCGCTGTCCGCCGACGACGTTACGTGTTGGGCATGAGTCACGCTCGCACGTACTTCGCGTGTTGCTTGCTGGTGCTCGCGGCCTGCGCGGCGAAGAACGGCGACAAGAAGATGTGCGCCGGCGGCGAGCCGTGCGCGGAGTGCCAGGACGGCATCGACAACGACGGCGACGGCCTGATCGACTATCCGAACGACCCGGGCTGCTTCGCGCCGCAGCAGAACTCGGAAGAGGATGACTGCCCGATGGGGCCGAACTGTCCGCAGTGCGGCAACGGCATCGATGACGATGGCAACGGCATCATCGACTTCTCGGGCAACGACCCCGGCTGCATGTCGGCCGCCGATCCGCTCGAGTTCACCGAGAACCCGGCCGCGTGCGGCCAGACGATGACGATCAAGCAGCTGCCGGCGAACGGCGTGGACAGCGGCATGATCGACGGCACGCAGACGTTCTCGCAGATCTCGCCGTGCGGCGGCGGCGGCGGCTCGATCGCGGCGGTCGCGTACGAGCTGCACGTCTTGCATCCGCAGGTGCTCGTGATCTCGAGCGCGGGCTCGTCGATCAGCGTCGTGCTCGACCTGCGCAGCGCGGCGTGCGCGCAGTCGGGCTCGGAGGTCACGTGCAGCCACAGCGTCGATACGGCCACCGGCAGCATCGACATCACCGCACCCGTGGCGGCCGGCACGTACTTCCTGCTCGTCGAGTCGTACAACGGCGACTCCGGCGGGTACGCGATCTCGGTGCAGGAGCTGCCCGGCGTCGGCGCGGCGTGCATGCAGGACAGCGACTGCGGCACGTCGCTCGAGTGCAAGAACATGACGTGCGTCGAGCAGGAGTGCCGCAACGGCGTCGACGACGACGGCGACGGCAAGATCGACTACCCGAACGATCCGGGCTGCGACACGCCGATGGACGACGACGAGACCGACGACTGCCCGAGCGGCCCGAACTGCCCGCAGTGCGGCAACGGCATCGACGACGACATGGACGGCGAGATCGACTACCCCGCCGACACGTCGTGCAAGTCGGCGAGCGGCACGAGCGAGTTCTGCAACACGACCGAGGGCGTCACGAACCTCACGCAGCCGCTCACGATGGGCGACCTCACCGGCGCGACCGACGACTACATGCCGACGTGCGCGTTCGAGAGCGGCGGCCTCGACCTCACGTACGAGCTCGAGCTGCCGAAGACGACGACGATCACGATCGACGTCTCGGATCCGAGCTTCACCGATTTCCCGGATGCCGTCCTGCTCGGCCCGACCTGCGGCGGCACCGAGCTCGACTGCGAGAACGACGAGCCGATCACGAAGACGAACCTCGCGGCCGGCAACTACTACCTCGTCGTCGATTCCGACGATCCGTCCGACCCCGGCCCGTTCCAGATCCAGATCTCCGGCGTGATCGCGAACGGCCAGAGCTGCGAGAGCCCGCTCGCGCAGTCCGGCGCGCTCGCGTGCGCGAACGGCTACGCGTGCAAGGGCACGGTGGGCTCGCGCACGTGCGCGAAGGCCGAGTGCAGCGACGGTATCGACAACGACGGCGACGGCAAGATCGACTACCCGAACGATCCGGGCTGTGACACGCCGAGCGACGACGACGAGACCGATCCGCCGACGCCGCCGGTGTGCTCGAACGGCGTCGACGACGACATGGATGGCAAGACCGACTTCCCCGCCGACTTCGGCTGCAGCTCGGCCGCGGGCGCGAGCGAGGTGTTCTGCGCGATGGAGACCGACGCCGTGACCGTGCTGACCGCCGCGACGACGACGATCAACCCGACCGCGCTGACCGGCAACTTCACGCTGCCTTGCTCCGACGACGGCTTCGGCGACGAGCCCGACGACGGCGACAAGACCTACGCGCTCGAGATTCCCGAGTGGCTCGCCACGCTGAAGATCGACACGACCGGTTCGGCGAACGACGACACCATCCTCGAGCTGTGGGACACCCAGTGCGACTCGCCCGGGTATTACTGCAACGACAACCCGGCCGACTTCTCGACGTTCCTCGGCACGCTGACGCTGACCGACGTCGCGCCCGGCAACTACGCGCTCACCGTCGGCACGTTCGACAAGACGAGCGGCAACATCAAGCTGACGATGAGCGGCACGGTCGCGAAGGGCTCGGTGTGCACCGGCGCGCTGTTCACCAGCGCGGTGCTGAAGTGCGCGGCGGGCTCGACCTGCACCAGCGGCAAGTGCCAGTAGAGCTCGCGATCGACGACGAGGTCGAGCTGCCGGTGGCGCTGCGCCGCGCGCTGCGCGGCGAGCTCGCGCGCATGGTGCGCGCGGCCGGCCCGCGCCTCGAGGTTGCCGTGCGCCTGTGCGACGACGCCGCGATCCGCGTGCTCAACGCCGGCTGGCGCGGCAAGGACAAGCCCACCGACGTGCTCGCGTTCGCGCAGCGCCCCCGCGTCACGGTGCCTCGACGACCGGGCGAACGCCCGGTGGTCGAAGCCGCGACCGCCGATTCGAACCTGCTCGGCGACATCGTGATCTCGCTCGACACCGCGCGCCGTCAGGCCCGGCGCGGCCTGCACGCCGAGCTCTTGCACCTCGCGTCGCACGGCCTGTGCCACCTGCTCGGTTACGACCATCGCGACGACGCCGAAGAGCGCGTGATGAACGCGCGCGCGGCGGAGCTGCGCGCGGCGGCTACTGGCGGCCGGTCAAAGCCCACACGCGCGCGTTCACGAACACGTCGAACAGGTCGCGGTCGAGCTGCCCGCGCTTGACGTCGTCGGCGAGGATGTCGAGCGCGCGCTGGGCCGGCATCGCCTTCTTGTACGGGCGATCGCTCGCGGTCAGCGCGTCGTAGATGTCGCTGATCGCCATCATGCGCGCGGGCACCGGGATCTGGTCACCGCGCAGCTTGTTCGGGTAGCCGGTGCCGTCGAGCTTCTCGTGGTGCGCGCCCGCGATGTCGGGCACGTCGCGCAGCGTGCGGCTCCACGGGATGCGCACGAGGAAGTTGAACGTGTGCACGACGTGGCTGTTGATCTCGAGCCGCTCGGCATCGGTGAGCGAGCCGCGCTTGATCTGCAGGCACGTCGCCTCGTCGTGAGTCAGGAACGGCAGCTGCGAGCCGGTGTCGTCGCGGTAGCTCATGCCCGCGATCTCGGCGATGCGCTCGAACCCGCCCTGCTCGAGCACGGTCGGCTCGTTCGCGGCCAGGATGAACTGGATGACGCCGTCGAGCTCCGCGAGCTTGCCGACGAGATCCTTGTCGACCTGCTCGAGCTCGTGCGCGACCTGGTCGCGCGACGCCTCGATCAGGTAGCGCACCTTCGACTCGAGCCCCTCGATCTTGTAGCCGCGCTTGATCAGCTGGAAGCGCTGCAGGATCAGCTCGCGCTCGTGCTCGTACAGCTTCTTGGCCTTGACCAGGATGTGCTCGCGCACGCCGACCTTGCCGAAGTCGTGGAGCAGCGCCGCGTACTCGATCTGCGTCAGGTCGTCGCGCGAGAACCGGACCTCGCGGTAAAGGCCGCGCTCGGCGTGGTTGACCGCGCGCGCGAGGCCGACCGTGAGCTCCGCCACTCGCTCGGAATGTCCCGACGTCGTCGGATCGCGCGACTCGATCGCGGTGACCGCGGCCTTGACGAAGCTGTCGAACAGCGTCTTGACCTCTTCGTAGAGCAGGACGTTCTCGAGCGCGATGCCGGCCTGCGACGCGAGCGCGCCGACGTAGGCCTCGCTGACGTCGTCGAACGGCACGACGCCCTCTTCGAAGTCGCTCGGCATGTCGAGCCCGATCCAGCCCTTCGCGCGCTTGTTGATGAGCTGGATGACGCCGATCACCTCGTCGCGCGCCGAGATCATCGGCACCGCGAGCACCGAGCGCGTCTGGTAGCGGTACCTGTCGTCGAACGTGCGGTCGTGGACGAAGCCCCAGGGGTTATTGCCCGTGCCCGGCTCGTCGAGGTTGTACAGGTCGGGTACGTTGATGCGCTCGCCCGACAGCACGCAGCGGCCGACGATCGACGTCGCCGACACCGCCATCGTGAACCCGGCGGGCTGGACCGTGCGCGAGTCGTTCTGGGTGGCCGCGAAGCGCAGCGTGCGGCGCGCGACGTCCTCGTCGTGACCCTCGACGATGTACACGCTACCGGCGTCGGCGCTCGTGACCTCGCACGCGCGGCGCAGGATGATCGACAGCAGCTCCTGGATGTCGCGCTGCTGCGACAGCGCGCGGCCGATCGAGATCAGCATGTCGTTCTCGTGGCGCGAGCGCTCGAGCTCGAGCTCGAGCGCGGCCGCCTGCATGCGCATCGCGATCGCGTCGGCGCGCTGGCGGAGCAACAGCAGCATGCGCGACATCGCGACCGGCGAGGCGAGCGCGGTCAGATCGGCGTCGTTGAGGCTGGTCTGATCGAGCGAGGCGTGCTCGAGCTCGCCGTCCGCGCCGACCAGGATGAGGCCGTAGTTGCCGGACCGCGCGCGGGTCAGGTGCGGCTCGAGCAGCGCGGCGTCGCTCCACACGTCGGGCCAGGCGAGCACGAGCAGGACCGCGGCGCGCGCGCGCTGGGCGACGACCTCGAGCTCGATCCAGCCCTCGCCCTGGCGGCGCACGCGATAGCCGGCCATCCGGCGGTCGCGCGAGACCGCTTGGACGAGGTCATCCGGGCTCGCCACCACCATCGCGATCAGTCTATCCCGTCGCCGTCCGGTTTGGGTGACGGCGGGCACTCGCCGAGGTCGTGCAGGAAGCCGACCCCCTCGACGTCGCCAGCGGGCGCGATGCGCGGCTCGGGGACCGGCGTGCCGTCGGGCATGAGCGCGGTCGGTAGCTCGGCGAGCACGGGATCGCGCCGCATGGCGCCGTGGAGATCGACCCGCGCTCCGTACACGACGTCCGCGTGGTCGCCGCGACAGGCCAGGATCGGCTCGGCGCGCCAGCGAAACGACGCGAGCTCCGCGATCCGGTTCGAGACCATCGGTTCGCAGGCGCGGGGCTCGTGCGTGCTCGGATCGAGCCGCATCCGATAGCCGCCATGCTCGCCGTAGGTGTGGCCGAGGTAGCGCGCGAGCATGCGCGCCGGATCGATCGCGGGCTCGCGATCGATCACCGGCCACAGGTGGCGCTCGAGGACGACATGCAGTCCGCCACCTTCGACGTCGAGCGACGCGTAGAGCGTGCCGAGCTTGCGCGCCGTGACGAAGCCACGGCTATCGAAGTAGACGAGCGCGTGCTCGTTCGAGCCGATCGGCTTCGCCACGAGCGCCGCCGGCGCGACCACCCCGAACAGGCACGGATGCGCGCGCACCAGATCGAGCAGCGTGTTCGCGTTCTCGGTCGGCGAGCGCGTGCCGGCGAAGTGCAGCTCGACGAGCTTGGCCATGCCGGTCGCGTCGAGCTCGACGTGCGCGCGCCACGCACGGGGCAGCGCGGCGGCGATCGCGCGCGCCGCCGCGGCGAGCGCGTGCGCGTCGTGCAGCACGAACCCGGCGCTCGCCGGCGGCGGACCGCGGTGCGCGAGCTCGCAGGCCAGCGCATCGAACGGCGGCGGCGACGCCTGCGGCGTAGGCGCAGGCATACGCGCAACCGCAGGCGACTCGCACGCCGGCTCCGGCGGCGCGACCGAGCGCACGATGCCCACGGTCAGCGTAGCGCTCGCCGCGATCGCGACGGCTCCCACCACGACCTGGCGCATCGCTCGATGATGGCTCGGCCCGCGCCCGGCGCAAGTCATGATTCGTTCGGGGGCTCGTGCTCCGCCGCGGCCTGCGCCTCGCGCGCCTCGCTGCGCGCGCGGTCGCGGCCGTCGTACGCGCGGATCAGCGCGGCGACCAGCGGGTGGCGCACGACGTCGGCGTCGGAGAACGCGATCGTGCCGATGCCGCGGATGCCGTGCACGAGCTCGAGCGCGTCGCGCAGGCCGCTGCGCTGGCCCGGCGGCAGGTCGGTCTGCGTCGGGTCGCCCGTGATCACCATCTTCGCGCCGTAACCCATGCGCGTGAGGAACATCTTCATCTGCGCCGGCGTCGTGTTCTGCGCCTCGTCGAGCACGATGAAGCTCTCGTTGAGCGTGCGGCCGCGCAGGAACGCGAGCGGCGCGACCTCGACGACATCGTCGGCCATGAGCCGCTGCAGCCGCTCGGGATCGAGCATGTCGTGGAGCGCGTCGAACAGCGGGCGCAGGTACGGATCGACCTTCTCCTCGAGCGTGCCGGGCAGAAACCCGAGCCGCTCGCCGGCCTCGACCGCCGGGCGCGTCAGGATGATGCGTCGGATCTGCTTGTCGAGCAGCGCGCGCACCGCGAGCGCCATCGCGAGGTAGGTCTTGCCGGTGCCGGCGGGCCCGACCGCGAACACGATGTCGTTGCCGCGCACGAGGTCGACGTACTTCTTCTGCGTGCCGCCCTTGGGCGCGATCGGCCGGCCCGCGCGCGGCACGAGGATCGCCTCGCCGAACACGCCCGCGAGCGAGGTCTGCGTGCCCTCGCCTTGCAGCAGCTTGACCGCGCGCACGACGTCGTCGGAGGACAGCGGCTTGCCGGCGAGCGCGAGGTCGTAGAGCTGCTCGAGCGCGGACCGCGCGGTCTCGGCCGCGGCATCCTCGCCTTCGATCGTGATCTCGTTGCCGCGCAGGTGCACCTCGGCACCGGCGGTGCGCTCGATGAGCTTGAGCCGGCTGTTGTTGCTGCCGCACAGCTGCTGCAACGCCTCGGGATCGTCGAATGCGAGCTTCTCGCGCCTCAAGAGGGCGCGGTATAGCACGGCCATGGCCGAACCACCCGGCGCGTCGCTGGCGCGCCTCGTCGAGATCATGGACCGGCTGCTCGCCCCCGACGGCTGCCCGTGGGACCGCGAGCAGACCCTCGACTCGCTGCGCCCGTTCCTCGTCGAGGAGACGTACGAGGTGCTCGACGCGCTCGCCCGCCACGACGTGGCCGGCCACTGCGAGGAGCTCGGCGACCTATTGATGCAGGTCGTGTTTCAGGCCGCGCTGCGCCGCGCCGAGGGTGCGTTCGACATCGACGCGGTGGTCGCGACCATCAGCGACAAGCTCGTGCGCCGGCACCCGCACGTGTTCGGCGACGCCAAGGGTGTCGACACCGCCGACAAGGTCCTCGCGCAGTGGGACGAGATCAAGGCGAAGGAGAAAGCCAAGCCGAAGTCGGCGCGCACGCTCGACGGCATCCCGCACGGGCCGGCGCTCGTGCGCGCCCAGAAGATCGGCAGCCGGTGCGGCAAGGTCGGGTTCGACTGGCCGGGCTGGGAGGGCTCGTTCGCGAAGGTGGAAGAGGAAGTGAAGGAGGTCCACGAGGCGATCGTCGCCGCGGAAACCGCGGCGTCGATCGACTCCATGACACGGGGCGCTGCGCACGATGCTGCGCAGATTCACGCCGAGCTCGGCGACCTGCTGCTCGCGTGCGTGAACCTCGCTCGCAAGGTCGGGGTCGACGCCGAGAACGCGCTGCTCGATGCGACGCAGCGGTTCGAGCGCCGGTTCGAGCTCGTCGAGGATCGGCTCGCCGAGCGTGGAAAAACTCCACGCCAGTCGACGCTCGACGAGATGGACGCGCTGTGGGACGAGGCCAAGCAAACTCTCGCCGGAAAGTGACGCTTTTTTGTGCAGCCGCGATCCAGCAGGAGCGATCTCGACAAGATCTGCGCGCGAGTCACCAACTGGTCCACGGTTTATCCACAGACCCGTGTGTACTCCCGATTCCGGCGTGAACACGCTTTACGTTTCGGAGCTTGCGCGCGAACCGCGCCACGCGCTAAGGAGCCGGATCAATCGACGCCCCACGCGTGCGCGAGCTCGAACGCGCGCGCGTGGATGGGGACGGCGCGGACGAAGCTGTCGCGCCACTCGGGATCGGCGATGCGGGCGGCGGCCTCGCGGATCCGCGCCACCGCCAGCGCGAGCGTCCGGCGCGCGTGCGCGTGCGCGCCCGTCGCGGCGAGGATCTCGGCGTACGCGACGTAGACGTCGACCTCGCCCTCTTCCGGGCGGCCCTGCTCGTCGATCATGCGCATCGCGATGCGCGCGTGCGCGAGCGCGGCCGGAAGGTCGCCCGCGAGGTGGTACGCACGCGACAGCGTGCCGTGGAACTGGACCCGCATCGCCGGCGCATCCGGAGTCTTGTCGATCGCGGCACGCGAGTAGTCCACCGCGGCCGCGTAGTTCCCGGCCGCGATCTCGATCATCGCGAGGTAGTTGTTCGACGCGGACGCCAGCCGGTGCGCGTCCTGCGCCGCGAACGCGTCGAGCGCGGCGCGCTCGACCGCGCGCGCCTCGTCGAGGCGGCCCTGGCGTGCGAGCGCGAGCCCGAGGTTGTGGCGCGCCTGGTTCGTCACCTGCGCGAGCCCCATGCGCTGCGCCATCGCGATCGCGTCGGTCAGCGAGGCCTCGGCCAGCGCGTAGGCGCCGAGCATCATCTCGTCGTAGCCGACGTTCGCGCGCTGCTGCGCCGCCTGGCGCAGGTCGCCGACCGCGATGTGCCACTGCTCGGTCGCGAGATCGAGCCGGTACGACTCGGCGAAGTCACCGGCGTGGAACGCGCGCCACGCGCGCGCCAGGCCGACGTGCGCGAGCGTCGCGGGATCCGCGCTCGCGTCGATCGCGATGCGATCGAGCTTCGCGTAGAGCTGCTCGACCAGCGCGCTCTCGTTGCTCCACAGCAGCGTCGAGGCGGTCATCGACACCGCGCGCGCGAAGTCGCGCCAGGTCTCCGGCGTCGGCGCGATCGCCGCGAGCGCGCGGCAGAGCTCCACGACGCGGTCGGTCTCGAGCTTGCGCGTGCAGCCGTGCGCCACCGCGGCCGCGGCCGCGAGCCAGCCCGGGCTGCCGGCCGGCAAGCGCGCGAGCGCCGCGTCGCCGCGCTCGATCGCGAGCGCGTACTCGTCGCGCCACAGGTGCGCGTCGGCTTGCAGCTGGCGGAGCGCTCCGATGACCGCTGGCTCGGCGTCGCCGGCGGCCGCGATCGCGCGCTCGGCGCGATCGATCGCGGATTCGAGATCGTGGCCCTCGAGCGCGTGCTCGGCGGCGCGGCGATACCAGCCGACCGAACGCGCCGGATCGCCGCCGCGTTCGAAGTGCTCCGCGATCGCGACCGCATCGGCGTCGCTGCCGCGCCGCTCGAGCCAGTCGCCGACGATGCGATGCCCGTGCACGCGGTCGCGCTCGGGCAGCATCGCGTACGCCGCCTCCCGCACGATCCCGTGGCGGAACCCGTACTGGCGCTGGCCCGCGAACCGCGGCTCGCGATGCTCGACCACGAGCTCGCGCGCGACGAGCATCTCGAGCCAGGCCTGGACG
>DATJXL010000097.1:0-2555 GCA_035500135.1 Kofleriaceae bacterium | reverse complement strand
AAGGTTGGACAGCAGAGCTTGGGCGACCTGCAAGCTCTTCTTCTTCCCCCCGATCTAACTCCGATCGGAGCGTACGCGCTCTCGTCCGGCGCGGTGGAGCCTGTGGGCAGCGCATCTCACGAGTGTCGACGGTCGGCGCTGTCCACAGGATCCACGGCGCGGCCGCGCGTTCTGCGCGGAGTAGCCAGCCGGAATGTGACGAATCACTAGAGCTGGCCGCTACGCGAGCAGGTGGAGCTCGCCGAGCACGGTCGGCCATAGCTCGCACACGGTCGGGTGAATGCCGACCGCGTGCGTGATCGTCGAAGCAGTCGCGCCGGCGTACATCGCGTAGAGCAGCGACTGGATCGCCTCGTCACCGCCGGTGCCGAGGATGGTCGCGCCGACGATCCGCCTGGTTTCGGCGTCGACGATCACCTGCATGAACCCCTGCGTCTCGCCCTTTTCGATCGCGCGGCCGACGTTCGTCATCGGTCGCCTGCCGACGAGACAGGGGCGGCCCGACGCGCGCGCCGCGGCGACCGTCAGGCCCACGTGGCCGAGCGGCGGATCGATGTAGATCGCGTACGCCGGGATGCGATCGCTCAGCTTGCGGCGCTCGTCGTCGAGCAGGTTCGCCGCGACGATCTCGAAGTCGTTGTACGCGGTGTGCGTGAACGCGCCGTGGCCGTTGCACTCGCCGAGCGCCCAGATGCCCGGCACGTTCGTGCGCAGAAAGTCATCGACCGCGATGAAGCCGTGCGCGTCGACGTTCACGCCCGCGCGATCGAGGTCGAGGTCGTCGACGTTCGGGACGCGCCCGGTCGCGAGCAGCACGTGCGTGCCGAGCTCGGTGCGATCGCCGGTCTCGCACGACAGGCGCGCACTCACACCGCGGCGATCGGATTCGAGCGCGACGCATTCGGCCGCGACGCGAACGTGGATGCCCTCGCTTGCAAGCACGGCCTCCACGGCATTCGACACGTCGAGGTCCTCGTGCGCGAGCAGCCGCGGCGCCATCTCGACGATCGTGACGTCGCTTCCGAACCGCCGGTACATCTGCGCGAACTCGAGGCCGACCGGGCCACCGCCGATGACGAGCAGATGATGCGGCACCGTGTCGAGCGCGAGGATCGACGAGTTGGTGACATACGCGATGCCGGGAAGCCCCTCGAGCGCGGGAATGCGCGCGCGCCCACCGACGTTGATGAAGATGCGCTCGGCTTGCAGCGTGTCGTCGCCGACCGTCACGGTGTGATGCGAAGCGAAGCGCGCATGGCCCTGGATCACCGTGCAGCCCGGAGTCTCGCGCAGCGACGATTCGACGCCGCGGCGCGAGCGACCCGAGACCTCGTCGGCGCGCGCCTTCGCGCGCGCGAGATCGAAACCGATCGGCCCCGGGATCGTGACGCCGTAGTTGGCGCCGCTGCGCGCGACGTGCGCGGCCCGCGCGCTCGCGATCAGCGTCTTCGTCGGGATGCAGCCGGTGTTGACGCAGGTACCGCCGAACAGCTTGCGCTCGATGATCGCGACCGACTGGCCGGCTACCGCGAGCCGGCGCGCGAGAGGCGGGCCGGCCTGACCGGCGCCGATCACGATCGCGTCGAAGCGTCTCATGCGAGCACGCCCACGATCAGCGCCGCACCGACGACCGCGATCGCGTCCTCGAGGATCGCGGCGGGACGATCGCGATGGAACCGATTCGCCAGCCGCTTGCGAAGGTCCGCGCCCTCGAGCGTGCCGAAGATCGCCCCGATGACGCCGAGCAAGAGCCCGACGATCCACGATCCGCTGAACGCCGCGATCGCGGCGCCCGAGACCGCGCCGCTCACGAGTCGGAAGCCGAACTGCATCGGCGTCTTTCGACTTGCGGTGCTCGGCGCCGGATCGATCAAGAAGATCTCGACCAGGGCGAGCGCGGTCAGGATCCACGGTGTGAACCTGAAGCCGAGAAAGGCCAGCGGGGTGCCCGCGAGCCGGATCGCGCCGGCGTGAGCAGCCCAGCTCACCGCCGCCGGCGCCGTGAACGTGCGTAGCCCGGCGATCACGCCGATGAGCAACGCAGCCAGATAGATGGCAAATGTGGTCATAGAGTCCTCGCTGATCGAACGTCACGCAAGCTGCGAGCCAGGCCCTCGCTTTGCTTCCTCGACCGGCAGGAGGCCACATGACCAGCACGCACCACGTCGATACGAAGCTCGAGGTCGTCGTCATTCCGGTGTCCGACGTCGATCGCGCGAAGCAGTTCTACGAGAGTCTCGGCTGGCGACAGGACGCCGATTTCGACAGCGGTCACGGCTTTCGCGTCGTCCAGCTCACGCCGCCCGGCTCGCCGTGCTCGGTCATCTTCGGTGCGGGCGTCACGCCGGCCGTACCGGGATCGGTGAAAGGGCTCGTACTCGTCGTCGACGACATCGCGGCAGCCCGCGCCGAGCTCGTCGCACGCGGCGTCGCGGTCAGCGAGCTATTTCACGACGGCTTTCACCCCGTCACCGCGAAGACCGCCGTGCCCGGCCCCGATCCAGACGGCCGCTCGTATCGCACGTTCGCGGCGTTCGACGATCCGGATGGCAACG
>DATJXL010000096.1:0-54502 GCA_035500135.1 Kofleriaceae bacterium | reverse complement strand
TGCTCGCCATACTTGTAGTGATCCTCGATGTCGAGCGAGCGGCCCCAGCGCGCGATCTCGGCTTGCATGCCGCGTGCGCCGCCGCCGCAGATCTCGGCGGTCCCGCCGTTCTCGTTCGTCATCACGGTCGTGTACGACTTGTGGCTCTTCGACCAACCGACGACGAGCGGGACGTCGTCGAACGATTTCTGCACCGGCCAGCGAAACTCCGGCGCGTTCGTGACGCCCTCGGCGGCGTCGCCGAGCGCCGAGACCGGCACCAGCTTCGCGTTGCAGGCCGTCGCCCGCGGCGTCGCCGCGGGAGCCGACAAGCTCGAGACCTTCACCTGCAGCGCCTCGCCCGCGGCGAGCGCGCCGACGTGCATCGCGTACTCGAAGCGGACGGGGCCCTGATGCACGATCAGGTTGCCGATCAGCCCGCGGTGGGCGCCGGACACGTCGAGCACGAGCGCCTCGTTGCCCGTTTTCCCCCAGCTCGTCGCCGACGCGGAGTCGACCTCGATGGTCAGCGCGTATTCCGATGCCAACGCCGCGGTCGCGACCGTGATCGGCGCCTTCGCGTCGACCTCCGCGCACGGCCCGGCGGTCGCGGCGCGCGCGAGCGCGAGCGTGCAGGCACAGACGACGTGGACGGATCGCATGTCGTCAGGTCGTGATCGCGGCGATCTGGCGGGTCAACCGCTTCTGCGGCTCGCTCGGCTCGACCGTTTGCATCGCGACCAGCTTCGCGAGGTCGCCTTCGACCTTCATCTCGCCCGACAGGAACGCCTGCACGCCGGCCGCGGCGTCGGCCCCGATGAAGATGCGGCGAGCGAGGTCCTCGCTGATCGTGATCGCGGCCTCGGCGGCCGCGTCGTGGCCGCGGAAGAACAGGCCGTCCTTCATGTAGATCTGCTTGTTGCCGCGCGGCGACGTCACCGTGACGTTGACGAGCGCGGCCTTCATCTCGGCCGGAATCTTCAGGTCGCCCGCGGCAGCGACCAGCTCGTCGACCTTCGCGAACCAGGTTTCGGACAGGAACTCGTGCATGGCGCGTGTCTATCACGCGATCGGATCGGCGTCGCCTTCGTATTCGACTGACTCGGCTTCGAGCTCGAGCTCGTGCTCGCGCTCGACCTGCGCGGTCGCGACCTCGGCGAAGTACTTCGCGACCTGCTCGGCGGCCTTGCGGTTCATGCCGGGCGCCTTCGCGAGATCCTCGACGGTCGCATGGCGCACCGCGCGCACGCTGCCGAAGTGCTTGAGCAGCCGCTGGCGGCGCGTCGCGCCGATGCCGGGGATGTCGTCGAGCTCGCTGCGCAGGCTCTGCTTGGTGCGGCGATCGCGGTGGAACGTGTTCGCGAAGCGGTGCGCCTCGTCGCGGATGCGCGCGAGCACGTACAGCTCGGGCGAGTTCGCACGCAGCGCGATCGAATCCTTCACGTTGCGGCGATAGATCCGATCCGGTGCGCTGCCGCCCTCGAGCTCGCGCTCCTTCGCGAGGCCGATGACCTCGACGCCGGTCTCGCCGCCGAGCGGCACGCCGAGATCGGCGAGCGCGGCCAGCGCGGTCGCGAGCTGACCCTTGCCGCCGTCGATCACGAGCAGGTCGGGGCGCGCCCACGCCGGGTCGTCGGCGCCGGCATCCAGCGTTCGCTTGAACCGCCGCGTCAGCACCTCGTACATCGACGCGAAGTCGTCGTTTCCCACCGAGCGCACCTTGAACTTGCGATACAGGCCGCGCGCCGGCGCGCCGTCGACGAACGTCACCATCGCCGCGACGGTGTCGGTGCCCTGGATGTGCGCGATGTCGAAGCACTCGATGCGGCGGGGCGGGCGTGCGAGCCCGAGCCGGTCGGCGACCTTCGCGAGCTGCGCCTCGGAGTCGGCATCGCGCCCGCGCCGCGACGCCGCGCTCGCCGCCGCGTTGCGATCTGCGAGCTCGACGAGCCGCGCCCGCACGCCCCGCCGCGGCTCGACGATCTTCACGCGCTTGCCGCGCGCCGCGGACAGCCAGTCGGCGAGCACGGCCGCGTCCTCGAGCTCGACGCCGACGACGACCTCGTCGGGCACGTACGTGCCGGTCGCGTAGTACTGCTGCACGTGCTCGGCGATCACCGCGGCGTCGGGCAGCTCCTGATCCTTCTGCTGGAACGCGCGGCGGCCGACGAGCTTGCCGGCGCGCACGAACAGCACGACGACCTCGACCGTGTCGGCCTCGCGATACAGGCCCCACACATCTTGATCGACGAAGTCGTCCTGCACGACGTGCTGCTTCGCGAGCGTGCGCTCGACCGCCGCGATCGAATCGCGCAGCGCGGCCGCGACCTCGAAGTCCTCGCGGTCGGCGCGGCGCTCCATGCGGGCGCGCAGGCGCTGCACGAGCTCGGGCA
Source organism: Kofleriaceae bacterium (assembly GCA_035500135.1). Classification (GTDB taxonomy): domain Bacteria; phylum Myxococcota_A; class Polyangia; order Haliangiales; family Haliangiaceae; genus JABFXX01. The sequence goes on along the minus strand of DATJXL010000096.1, from coordinate 52,130 downwards.
TCTTGCCCGACAGGAACATCTTCACGTCCTCGACCTGCTCGGCGTACGCGGCGGGTGGCACGTCGATCGCGCACGGCCCGCTGCAGCGCTTGATCTGATATTGCAGGCACGGTCGGCCGCGCGTCTCGAGCACGTGGTCGGTGCACGTGCGCAGCTGGAAGTGGCGGTTGAGCGTGCGCAGCGTCTCGCGCGCGCTCGTGGCGGAATGGTACGGGCCGAAGTAGTTCGCGCCGTCGTCGCGGATATTCCGGACGACTTCGACGCGTGGAAAGACATCCCGCTTGGTGCCCTCGTGCGGATCGACCAGCCGGAGCACGAGATACTGCTTGTCGTCGCGCAGCTTCACGTTGAAGCGCGGCTGGTGCTTCTTGATCAGGTGATTTTCGAGGAGCAGGCCCTCCTTCTCCGACGTCGTGACGATCGTCTCCACCGCATCGACCGCGCGTCCGAGAAACCCCGCGGCGACGAAGAATCGCTCGTCGCCGCCCGGCCGGAAGTACTGGCGCACGCGCGAGCGCAGATTCTTGGCCTTGCCGACGTACACCACCGCACCGCGCGCATCCTTGAACAGATACACGCCGGGCTCGGTCGGGATCCGATCGAGGACGTCGGCGGCGATCACCTCGGCACCTTAGCGTGAGAAGCTCTTACGGGGCGTGAGCGAGCAGAGCTCCGATACCGAGATCGAGGATCGCACCGAGGCGCCAGCCACCAAGCGGGAGGGGCCGAGCGGCAGCGAACGGATCCGCCCGCGGCCCGACCGGCTCGCACGCGGCGCCACGGTCGGCCGCTACGTCATCATGGACGAGCTCGGCTCGGGCGGCATGGGCGTGGTCTATCGCGCGTTCGATCCCGAGCTCGACCGCAAGGTCGCGATCAAGCTCCTGCAGGCCGATGCCACCGGTGAATCGATCGGCGGCCAGGCGTGGCTGCAGCGCGAGGCGCAGGCGATGGCGCGGCTGTCGCATCCCAACGTGATCGCGGTGTACGACGTCGGCTCGCTGCCGCCCGATCGCGTGTTTGTCGCGATGGAGCTCGTCGACGGCGTCACGCTGCGCGCGTGGCTCAAGGAAGAGGCGCGGACGTGGCGCGAGGTCGTGCCGCTCCTGCGCGCGGCCGGCGCCGGGCTCGCGGCCGCGCACGCGACCGGGCTCGTGCACCGCGACTTCAAGCCCGACAACATCCTCGTCGGCCGCGACCTGCGCGTGCGCGTGATGGACTTCGGGCTCGCGCGACTGCAGACCGACATCGATCCGCCATCCGGCGAGACGCCCGACAGCCAGATCGAAGCGAAGAGCCCGCTCGCGAAGCACCTCACCGAGGTCGGCTCGCTCGTCGGCACGCCCGGCTACATGGCGCCCGAGCTGCGCGCGGGTCACGCCGCCGACATCCGCACCGATCAGTTCGCGTTCGGCGTCGCGCTGTACGAGGCGCTGTTCAAGGTCCGGCCGTATCCGAAGAACGCGCCGAAGGGCACCAAGCCGAAGCCGCCGCCCACCGACGCAAAAGTGCCGGCGAGCGTCGTGCGCGTCGTGATGCGCGCGATCTCGATCGATCCGAACGAGCGGTTCGCGAGCATGGACGCGCTGCTCGCCGAGCTCGCGATCGATCCGGGTGCGCGCACGCGACGCGTGGTCACGGCCGGGATCGCGGTGGCCGCGCTCGGCGGCATCGGCGCCGGCGGCTACGTGCTCTATCACGCGCGCCCCGAGGTGTGTACCGGCCTCGATTCCAGGCTCGCGGGCGTGTGGGACGCGCCGACCAAGCTGCGGATCAAGTCCGCGTTCGACGCGACGAAGCGGCCGTATGCGGGCAAATCGTTCGACGCGCTCGCCCACGATCTCGACGCGTACTCGCACGAGTGGGTCACGACCGCGGTCGACAGCTGCCAGGCGACGCGCGTGCGCGGCGAGCAGACCGAGGAGGCGCTGTCGCTGCGCACGGTGTGTCTCGATCGCCGGCTCGACGAGCTGCGCTCGCTCGCCCAGGTGTTGATCCACGCCGACGGCGAGCTCGTCGAGAAGGCCGACCAGCTCGGCGCCGGGCTCGAGCCGCTGCATCGCTGCTCCGATGTCGCGGCGCTGCGCGCGCCCGGCTTGCCGCCGACCGAGCCGAAGGACGTCGTCTCGCACGCCGAGCAGCTGCTCGCCGACGCGAAGGCGCAGCTGCTCGCCGGCCACTACCTCGAGTGCGTCAACGCCGGCACCGAAGCCGGGCATCTCGCCGACGAGCTCCACTACGCGCCGTGGAAGGCCGAGGCGCTCGTCGTGGCCGGCGCGGCCTGGGCCGGCGCGAACAACGTCGAGAAGGCCGACGAGGTCTGCACGGCCGCGGTGTGGAAGGGGCTCGAGGGCCGCAGCGACGGGCTGACCGCGGAGGCCGCGCTGTGCGCGGCGGCGACCGAGGCGCAGCACCAGGCCGGCCAGGCGAAGATCTGGATCCAGCTCGCGCGCACGATCGGCGGACGCAACGGCAACGATCCCGAGACCGAGCTGCGCGCGCTCGAGGTCGGGGGGCTGGTCGAAGCGTCGTCGGGCGATGTCACCGCGTCGATCGCGACGCAGCAGAAGGCGCTCGCGTTCGCGGAGCGGCTCGCCGGTGACAACGTCACCGAGCTGTGGCGTGACGAGGAGGTCATCGGCACGACGTACGCGCGCATCGGCGCGTGGGACCAGGCGCTGCCGCATCTCGAGCGCGCGCTCGCGCTGCACGAGGCGCACGTCGGCCCCGACCACCCCGACATCGCGACGATCCTGACCACGCTCGGCGCCGCGTACAGCAAGGCGGCGCGTCCGGATCAGGCGCGGGCCGCGTACATTCGCGCGCTCGCGATCCGCGAGCGCGCGGAAGGCCCGAACAGCCCGGCGCTCGCGCTCACGCTCAACAACGCCGCCGACGGGATGATCCGCGGCGGCGACACCGCGGGCGCGCTCGTCTATCTCGATCGCGCGAAGGTCATCGCCGAGAAGTCGCTCGGCGACGCGAACCCGCTCACGCAGGCGGTCGCGACGACGCGTGCCGAGGCGCTCGCCGCCGAGGGCCGACTCGCCGACTCGCGCGCGCAGTACGACGCCGTGCTCGCCATCGAAGCCAAGCTGCAATCGCCGCTGTACGGCGCGACGCTGACCTCGCGCATGACGACCGAGCTCGGCGCCAGGCAGTGGACCGCCGCGGCCGATTTCGCGCAGCGCGCGATCGCGGTGATCGAGGTCGGCGAAGGTCGCGACGCGCCCGATCTGTGGCAGCCGCTGGCCGGGCTCGCCCGCGCCGACGTCGAGCTCGGCAGGCGCGCCGACGCGCGGCCGCTGCTCGAGCGCTCGATCGCGATCGCCCAGAAGGCGCAGATCGGGGCCGGCGAGCTCGATCCGGTGAAGAAATTACTCGCCGATGTAGCAAAACCGTAATCGCCACCGGGTGATCGAGTTGCCGCGGCAATTCGGGCCGCCAGCGCCGAGCCCTCCAACTCGGTGGAATCACATCGGCGGGAGGTGGCATGTCGCGTGCTGAAGGCGCCGCGCATGAACAAGCTGACGTTCGCGTTCTCGCTCGTCGTTCCGTTTGCACTGCACGGCTGCGCCACGTCGGACGATTCCGGCGACGACGACTTCGACAGCGGCAAGGCGGACGGCTCGGGCCTTTACTTCTCGTGCCAGAACCTCGGCACGGCTAACACGGTGTGGCTCGACATCAAGAAGAAGTCGGTGACGGTCACGATCGAAGACTCGGGCTTCAACAAGGGCAAGCTGACGAAGACCGACGACACGTCGAAGACGTACAGCGACTGGAACTCGAAGACGTTCTTCGGCGCGGGCGACACCCTCGTGATCCCCGATTCGCTGGTCACCGACGGCTCGGGCAAGGTCGATTGGTACGTGGCGAACGTGAACCCGTACTGGGAAGGCACGTGCACGCAGATGGATCCGACCGGCGACCAGTGCCTGCCTCTCGTGGAGCTGATCTCGCCGATCGATTCGAGCGCGACGCCGAAGTACGCGCAGACCAGCACCGGCCACTACACGGTGACGGTCGCCGATTCGAAGGTCGGCGACTTCTTCTACGACGTCACGATGAACGTCGACGGCCTCCTGTGCACGCAGGGCGACATCACGCCGAAGTCGTGCTCCGCGATCGTCGCCGACAAGATCGGCTCGCAGGCGTTCAAGGACGGCTCGTCGTCCGGCCAGCCCCACGTGAGCAAGCGCACGGCGTCCGACAGCGGCTACACGTGGACCGGCGGCGTCTCCGACCCCGAGTCGGGCGAGTTTGACTACACGGTGACCACCGATTCCGACGACGACGGGTGCAAGGTCACGGGCATCACGTCGGACAACTGAACGACTCCTACATCGAGTCGCGTAGGTTCGAGGTGTACGATGGACCTCGATGCGAGGCGATCGGTGGGTGTTCGCCTGCCTGGCGGGCGTGGTCGCGTGTACGGCTCACAACCCGCGCGCGTGTCCGAACGGGGACTGCACGAACCCGGCATATCCGTTTTGCGATGTCGACGGTTCGTTGGGCGGCACGCCCGGAGAGTGCATCGCGGTCAGCTGTACGCCCATGCAGTTTGCCGAATGCCGCGGCAGCGACGCGCTGACGTGCAACGCGACCGGCGATAACTACGACAGCTCGCAGTGCGAGGGCACGTGCGATCCGACGCAAGGTTGCGTCACGCCGATGCCGCCGCGGGTGCTGTACATCGTGTTCACGTCCGATCGCGACGGGAACAGCGAGATCTATCGGATGAACCCCGATGGCAGCATGCAGACGAATCTCACGTCGAATCCCGCGAGTGATACGTCGCCGATGTGGGACCCGACCGGTGAGCGCATCGCGTTTCTGAGCGGTCGCAGTGGAACGCAAGAGCTCTATGTGATGGCGCCCGATGGAACGGGTGTGGTCGACGTGTCGAGCGGCCAAGCGCAGGATGCGGCGTGGTCGCCGGATGGAACGCAGCTCGCTTTCACGAGCACCCGAAGTGGACATCCAGAAATCTATCGCGTGGCCGCGACGGGGGGCGCGGTCTCGACGTTGACCAGTCTCGGTTTGAGCACCACAGGCAATGCCTCTTGGTCGCCGGATGGAACCAAGCTGACGTTCGGGACGGGCGAAATCTACGTGATGAGCAGCGATGGAACGGGCCAGAGCCCGATCACGCAGGGCTCTCCAAGAGGCGACAGAGAACCAATGTGGAGTCCGGACGGGGCTCACATAGCTTTCGTTCGTGGACTCACGTTCGAGAACGCGGACGTGTTTGTAATGAATGCCGACGGTAGTCAGCAGCAGGATGTGACCGTGTCGGAGACGACCCAGTTCGAGGGTCCCGTGACTTGGGATCCCAACAGCTCACAGCTCATCGGCGAGATTGCTGACGGAAACACGGGCGATGCAGACTTTGGTACCGGCTTGTTCTCGGTCGCACCGACAGGCTCGGGCTTCCAGTACGTCGTGACGCCGTCCGCTTATCGGCCGTGCTGGGCGGGCGACGGTATGACGTTCTGTTTCGACTCAGATCGGAGCGGTAATGCGGAAGTCTACAGTGTGAGCGGCAGCGGCGGGACTCCAGACGACCTCACCAATAGCGGAGGCAACGACACCCAATGCTCGATGCGTCCCAAATGAAGAACATCCCGATCGGCTTGCTGTGTTTGGCACTCGTGGCGACCAGTGCGTCCGCGGACGTGACGCTCCAGAACGACAACTTTCAAAATGGCGATATTGCGGGCTTCGAAGCTGGCTTCGGACTGAACGACGTTGGCGCATCGCGGTTCCTCGCGCCGGACGCTGGTCGGCAATTATTGAAGGTCCAGGTCATCTTCGGACCTGACGACGACTCGAATCCTCCGGCCACGTACCCGATGACGCTCGAGGTGTACGACGATTCCGCGGGCACAGCCGTGCCTGGAGCGAGCGTGTATGACGCGGACTACAGCCTCGTCGCTTCGAGCACCGCGCTTCAAGAGATCGACTTGTCGAGCGACAACGTCACCGTGCCTCAACAATTTCGCGTCGGACTGGTTTTCCAGCACGGCGGTTCGCCGGGCTTGGCGCGCGATAGCGACACCAGTCACGCGAGCATGAACTACATCTACGATGAGCCATCAAATACTTGGGCCACCGCGCAGACCTTCCACGTAGAAGGGAACTGGATCTTCCGCGCTGTCGTGAGCGGCAGCGGCGGCGGCAGTGGCAGTGGCAGCGGCGGGGCGGATGCTGGAGTCGGCGACATCACGTGCACGGGCAACGCGGGCTGCCCGACCGGTTCGTACTGCGATACGACGACACACGCGTGCACGTTCGATTGCCGGACGTCGTCGGACTGCGGCGGCACGGGTACGTGCAACAGCCTCGGCATGTGCGTCAACGGCGAGGCCGGCGGCAAGGGCGGATGCTGCCGCGCGGATCGCGGCGGTGGTAGCGGCGCGGCGGCGCTCGCGGTGGTCGTGCTCGGATTCATCCGGCGGCGGAAGCGCGCATGAAGCGGGGCGCGCTCGCGGCGGCGGCGCTGGTGGCGGCCGCGCCGGCACGCGCGTCGACCGTGATGCCGCTGTCGCCGGCGCAGCTCGCGGCGCGCGCCGATCGCGTCGTCGAAGGTACGATCGTCGCGCGCACGGTGACGTGGGATGCCACGCATACCGGGCTCGAGACCCACGCGACGCTCGCGATCACGCGCACGGTCGCGGGGCCGGCCGCCGCGACCGTCGAGCTGGTCGAGCCCGGCGGCGAGCTCGACGGCGGCACCGAGATCGTGTTCGGCATCCCGTCGGTCGCGGTCGGCGAGCGCGCGCGCTGGTTCCTGCGCGATCGCGGCCGCGGCGACGGCACGTTCCGCGTCTACGGCTGGTCGCAAGGCAAGTGGCCGGCGCGCACCGCCGCCGACGGCACCGAGACGTTCGTGTTCGATCCGCTCGCGGCCGAGCACGGCGACGCGCGCACGCCGTACTTCACGACCAACGGCATGGTCTGGCCCGCCGACAAGATCCCGGTCCCGTACTACTTCAACATGGCCGGCAGCGACGACCTCGCGCTGTCCGACGTGATGACCGCGGTCGATGCCGCGTTCGCGACCTGGCAGGCGGTGCCGTGCAGCTCGCTGTCGTACGTCGACATGGGCCTCACCGATCTCGGCGCCGCGGTCGACACCACGAACGTCATCCTGTTCACCGAATCGAACTGGACCTACGGCGAGGAGGCCGCGGCCGCGACGTCGGTCTACATCGTGCCGGGCATGCAGACCGCCGATATCAACATCAACGGTCAGGACTGGACGTGGGCGATCGGCCCGCCCGGCAACGCGATCGATTCGAACACGCTCGATCTGCAAGCCGTGCTCACGCACGAGACCGGCCACTTCAGCGGCCTCAATCACTCGCAGCGCGAGTACGAGACCATGTACTACTCGTGGAAGCCGTGGCAGGACCAGCGCTTCCCGTCGTACGACGACAAGCAGGGCCTGTGCTCGATCTATCCGAAGATGGCGAACGAGTGCCCGCCCGCGGCATGCCCGGCGAACGAGACGTGCGCGAGCTATCCGCTTGGCACGATGTGCACCGGCACGCCCGATCCGGTCGGCGTGGCGTGCAACTACGATCACGGGGCGTGCGGCGGGTTCTGCCTGTACACCGCGACCGATCTGTCGAGCGGTTACTGCTCGCAGTTCTGCACGCAAGACACCGACTGCCCGCTCGCGTACCACTGCGCCGCGGCGACGAGCGGCACGACGATGATGGTGTGCTTGCTCGGCGCGCAGCCGGTCCAGGATCCGTGCACGACCGACACGCAGTGCAGCGCGGGCACGTACTGCAACGGCACGTCGTGCACGTTCGATTGCCGGACCGACAGCGACTGCGGCGCCGATCAGGTCTGCGACGCGCGCGGCCAGTGCGGCACGCCGAGCGCCGGCGGCGGCGGCTGTCAGAGCACGCGGGGCGCGTCGTGGCTGCTCGCGCTGTGGGCGATCGGGCTCACGAGAACACGCCGAAGTCGCGCATCGTGACCAGGATCATCACGACGCCGAGCACCATGATGCCGGCCATGTGCACCATCGCTTCGATCTTCGGGTTCGCGCGGCGGCGCGTGACGAGCTCGTAGGCCAGGAACACGAGGCGGCCGCCGTCGAGCGCGGGAATCGGCAGCAGGTTGAACAGGCCGAGGTAGACCGAGAGCGCGGCGAGCAAGTACACGCCGGTGAACACGCCGAGCTGCCACGCCTTCGCGAACTCGTCGAAGATGCCCTTGGGGCCGCGCGGATCGGCTTTGACCTTGCCGGTGAAGATGTCGCGCACGCTGGTCGCGATGAACACCGTCTGATCGATCGGAAACTCGACCGCGGCGACGGCCGATTCGCCGAGGGACGCGTCGACGAACTCGCTCTGCTCGGTCGGTACGATGCCGAGCAGGTAGTACGGCTTGCCGTCCTGCAGCAGCTCCTTGCCGGTGTCGTCCTTCGCGAGCTTGGGCTGGATGTCGACGTCGAAGCGCTTGCCGGCGCGCTCGACCGTCAACGTCACGACCTGGCCGTTCTTCGCGTTGACGCGCTTGACGAGCGAGTCGGCCTTCGCGCCGTCGTGCTCGCCCTTCGCCATCAGCGGCGTGTGATCGACCGCGAGGATGCGATCGCCGAGCTCGAGCTTGCCGTGCGCGTCGTAGCCGTCCTTGACGTCGGCGACGCCGTACCAGCTCCACGAGCTCTGCATGCCGTACGTCGCGTACAGCGCGAACATGATGACGATCGCGGACAGGTAGTTCGTCGCCGGGCCGGCGAAGATCGTGAGGAAGCGCTGCCACGCGGGACGGTTCGGATAGGCAGTGCGATCGTCGGGATCGACCTCCTCGACGATGTTCATGCCGCGGATCTCGACGAAGCCGCCGAACGGGATCGGCGCGATCTGGAACGTCGTGCCGGTCTTCTTCGACTTGCGCTTCAGGATGCCCGGCCCGAAGCCGATGCTGAACCGCTCGATCGCCATCCCGCACTTGCGCGCGACGAAGTAGTGCCCGGCTTCGTGCACGACGATCAGGAACGCGAGCGAGAACAGGGCAGCGAGGTAGAACACTCGCTACGATCATAGCAGCCGCGCGTGGGCTACGCGACGCGGCCGGCGCGGGCCGCGAACGCGCGTAGGCGCCCGACCGCCGATGTGGTCGCGGTGCCTGCGCCGGCCCCCGTCAGCCGGACGGCGAGCTGCCGCAGCTGCAGGCGCTTGGCGAGCCGGCGGTGCATCTGCGGGCCGATCAGGCGTGCGCCGCGGAACGCGACGAGCGACCGCACGCGGTGCGCGACGGTGTAACGGGCCAGGGCGACCTCGGCATCGCCCGAGCCGCCGAGCAGGCGGCGGCATGCGTCGCCCATGCCGTCGAGCGAGGCGGCGGCGACCGCGGGCGTCGCGACGACGAGCAGCGTGCCCTGCGCGCGAGCGGCGCCGGCATCGACGCCGCGGCCGCGACCCGATGCGTGCGTGACGCGCAGCTCGGGCACCTCGGCGCGCAAGAGCGCGAGGACCGCATGCGAGTTGTCGCCGGAGTCTTCGTCGATCGCGAGGATCTCGAAGTGGAGCCCGAGGCCGCGCAGGTGCTCGGCGGTGCGGCGCACCGCGATGCCCACCGCTTCTTCGTCGTCGCCGAACGGCAAGATGACGGAGACGTCGAACCTCGGCGCTTCGGCCATCGCCAGAGGAACTAGCACCAACCGTGCCGCCATCGGACAGGCATTCATCGCACGATCGCCCGCCGATCGTCACGTGATTGCGACGAGTTGGACACGGTGGCGACCGGCAGAGGTCGGACCGCGGTGCGAAGCGACTTACGCATGGCGGCTGGAGCTGCTACGCGACATGCGCGAGCAGGCGCGCACTGACGTCGGCCCAACCTAGCCCGGATACCGCTTCGCGCAACGCCGGTGCGGGAGGCGGTGCGGCGAGCACGCGATCGATCGCGGCGGCGAGCGCGTGCGGATCGTCGGGCGGCACGAGCGCGGCCACCGATGCGAGCGTGGGCAGTCCGCCGACCGCCGAAGCGACGAGCGGCACGCCGGCGGCGAGCGCTTCGAGCGCGACCAGCGGCAGGCCTTCGCTGCGCCCGCCGGCGACGACGCGCGACGGGACGACCACGGCCGATGCGGTCGCGAGCAGGCGATCGCGCGCGGTCTCGTCGACGGCGCCGAGGAAGCGCGCGCGTCCGGCGGCGAGCTGCTCGAGCTCGCCGCGCGCGGGACCATCGCCGGCGATCGCGAGGTCGATCGGCGCGCGCACGTGGGCGAGCGCGCGGATCGCGACGTCGACACCCTTGAGCGGGACGAGCCGCGCGACGACGGCGACGCGTGGAGGATCGGTCGGCGCGCGCGGGATCGTCGCGAACCGCGCGAGCGGCACGCCCATCGGCTGGACGAGCGCGTCGCTGCGGAAGCCATGCGCGCGCGCGATGTCGAGCAGCTCGGCGCTGACGAACGCGAGCCGCGCGCGGCGCAGGCGAAGCGCGTGCAACACGGGCCGGAGCAGGCGCGCGCGGCGCAGCAAGTGGATATCGCCGCCGTGCGCGATCGCGAGCAGCGGCACGCGCGGTGCGGCGAGCGCGGCCAGCGCCGACGGCGCGAGCCAGTGCGCGACGATCAGATCCCAGCGGCGCGCGTGTGCGGCGACGTATGCGGCGAGTCGCGCCGTGAACGCTGCGCCGGCCGGCCACGCGCGCGGATCGCCGAGCTCGTCGGGCGCGCCGCCTCGATAGAACAGCTCGCTCGCGATGCGATGGGCACCGATGACGTCGACGTCGTGGCCGGCCGCGCGCAGCGCCGCGACGTGCTCGCCGACGAAGTTGCCGGCCCAGTCGCCGGCGAACCGCGGGTACGACGCGGTGACGACGCCGATCCGCATCTAGGTCCGCGCGAGCGCGCGCGTCTCGGCGAGCACGCGCGCCCAGAACGAGCGCACGAGCACGTACGGGATCGGATGCAGCGCGGTGCCGATGTGGATGCCGCTTCGCCAGCGCGCGCCGTAGATCGGGCGCACGGGCACGTCGACGACGCGCATGCCGGCGACGTGCAGCCGCGACAGCAGGTCGTTCGGATAGCCGTAGCGCGCCCACAGCGCATCGAGGTCGAGCGCGGCGAGCGCGCGGCGATGGATCGCCGTGTAGCCGCATTGCGAGTCGAACACGTGGCGATAGCCGGAGGAGACCCGCGTCGCGGCCGACAGCAGCGCGTTACCGACGATGCGCGCCGGCGGCATCGCGCGCCACAGCTCGGGATGGCGGAACCGGTTGCCCTTGACGTAGTCGGCGTGCCCGCCCGCGATCGGCGCGAGCAGCGCGGGCAGGTCGCGCGGATCCATCTGGCCATCGCCGGCCATGACGACGGCGACGTCGAAGCTGCGGTCGGCGAGCACGCGCGCGTAGCCGGTCGCGATCGCCGCGCCGACGCCGCGGTTCGCGGCGTGGCGCACGACTTCCACTCCCGCGCGGGCGGTGCGGGCGCGGCCGGCGGTGTCGTCGGTGGAGGCATCGTCGACGACGAAGATCGCGTCGGCGAGGGCCGGCACGGTCGCGACGGTCTCCGCGATCTTCGCGCTTTCGTTGAAGGCGGGAACGACGACGGCAACGCGCAAGCTCTCGAACATCGCTGCGACTATCCCGCGTGTCAGAGCGCCGTGCTACGGCTTGACTCACGGAACGGAGGTCGTTCCGGAACGCGAAAGAGAGACGAACATGCCAGGCGGAGTCAACAAGGTCATTTTGGTCGGTCACCTCGGTGCAGATCCCGACATGCGGTACACGCCGAGCGGACAGGGCGTGTGCGAGATGCGCATCGCCACCAGCGAGAGCTGGAACGACAAGAACGGGCAGCGCCAGGAACGCACCGAGTGGCACCGCATCGTGGTGTGGGGCAAGCGCGCCGAGGTGTGCTCGAAGTACCTGTCGAAGGGGCGCCAGGTCTACGTCGAGGGCCGCATCCAGACTCGCTCGTGGGACGACAAGGAGGGCAACAAGCGCTACATGACCGAGATCATCGCCCAGGACGTGCAGTTCCTCGGCGGTGGCGGCCGTGACGGCGGTCGCGACAACCGCTCGAGCGATCCTCCTCCGCCGAACGACGCCGAGTTTGCCGGCGCCTACGCGAGCGCCGGTGGTGGTGGCGGCGGCGGCGGCGGCCCGGACGACGACATTCCGTTCTGAGAAGACTCGGAATTACCGCCAAGACGCCGAAGACGCCAAGAATCCGCCAGGGAGAGAGCCAATGCTCTCTCGCCCTGGCGAAACCTTGGCGTCTTCGGCGCCTTGGCGGTAGCTCTCCCTCGATAGACGATGTCTGAGCGCACGGGCCTGTGGGGCCACGCCGATTTTCGGCGGCTATGGGCCGCGCAGGCGATCAGTGCGTTCGGCGCGCGCATCACGCGCACGGCGCTGCCGATCATCGCCGTCAACTCGCTCGGCGTGCCGGAGGCGTTGTTCGCGACGCTGATCGCGCTCCAGCTCGCGCCTGCGGTCGTGTTCGCGTCGTTCGCGGGCGGGTTCGTCGACCGCAGCCGCAAGCGACGCATCTTGATCGCGGCCGATCTGTTCCGCGCGGCGGTCGTCGCGTCGCTGACGATCGCGTGGCTGTTCGGCGTGCTGTCGGTCGGTCAGCTGATCACGGTCGGCGCGCTGGTCGCGACCGCGAGCGCGCTGTTCCAGATCACGGACATCGCATATCTGCCGCTCCTGATCGGGCGCACGCAGCTCGCCGATGGCAACGCGAAGCTGGAGATGACCGAGGCGTTCGCCGAGGTGACCGGACCCGCCAGCGCGGGCCTGCTGATCGCCGCGCTCGGTGCGCCGCTGGCCGTGATCTTCAATGTCGCGAGCTATCTGTGGTCGGCCGTGCAGCTCGGCCGCATTCGCACACCCGAGGTCGTGCCCGAGCCGCAGCCCGACGAGACGGCGTCGCTCGGCCGCCAGAGCTGGAAGGACCTCGTCGTCGGCATGCGCCTGATCTTCGGCCACGCCCAGGTGCGGCCGATCGTGCTCGCGTTCATGGTGTGGTCGGTCGCGGGTGGATTCTTCAGCGCGCTCTACCCGATGTACTGCCTGCGCGAGCTCGGGCTCAGCGAGGCGACGTTCGGCATCGTGATCGCGATGGGCGGCGTGGGCTCGCTCGGCGGCGCGCTGATCTCGCGTCGGCTCGCGCACACGATCGGCGTCGGGTCGACGCTGATCGTGACCTCGACGCTGAGCCTGGCCGCCGGCCTGTTCATCCCGCTCGCGGGCGGCTCGCGCGCCACGGTGCTCGCGTTCCTGTCCGCTCACCAGCTGCTGGGTGACGGCTTCTCGGTCGCCTTCGTGATCCAAGCGGTGACGCTGCGGCAGACCGTGCTGCCCAAGCACCTGCTCGGCCGCGCGAACGCCGCATTCCTCATCTGTACGGCAGGCATTCTGCCGGTCGCCGCGCTCGTCGCGGGCGCGATCGGTGGGCTCACCACGGTTCGCGCGGCCGTCTGGATCGGCGTGTTGTTCGGCCTGCTCGCGCCTTTATTCCTCGTCCCGCTGCGCAAACTACGCGAGATGCCGTCGCCGGTCGGCTAGATCGTTTCCCGCGAGTCGTGCGTCGGTATCGGCATGATGCGCACCCTACTCGTAGCCTTGTTCGTCACTGCATTCGCGACCACCGCGTCCGCGCAGTTCGCGCGGCCGCCTCGGCTCGCGCCCGCCGCGATCGATCGCACCGCCGTCCGCGCGGCGCTCGGGCGAGCACGCGGACACAACCTCGCCGCGTTCCGCGCGTACGTGAAGCGTGGCACGTATCCGAGCAACACGTTCAGCGATGGTCGGCTCAACGTGTGGCAGGACACCGCCGGCCACCTGTGCGCGGCCGCGACCATCATCGACGCGTCGGGCGAGCACGCGCTCGTCCAGCGCATCGCCGCCGAGAACAACTTCATCCGGCTCGCCGATGTGTCCAGCGGACCGCTGATGGACTGGATCCTCGCGTCGGGGTTCACGCAGGCCGAGATCTCGGCGATCCAGGAGCCATTCTCGTCGGTCACGAGCCCCAGGCGCGAGATCGATCGCGACAAGCGCCTGGCCGAAGACACCCGCCTGCGCTCGCGCTACGCCGAGGTCGATCGCCAGCTCGTGCGCGACGAGCAGCACAGCCTCGACATCGCGACCGATCGTCTGCTCGCCCAGCCCGAGCTCGCGCGCGCCGTGCTCGCGATCAACTGACGACGCCGCCCACGTCGCGCACGACGGCATCGAGCACCTCGACGCCCCACGCGAGCCCCGCCACCGGCACGCGCTCGTCGGTGCCGTGGAACATGTCGGCGAACCGGATGCCGGAGCTCTTCTCGATCTTCACCGGCGAGAACCCGTACCAGCGCGCGCCGGTGCGCGTGAAGTACTTCGCGTCGGTGAAGCCGGGAATCATGTACGGCACCACGACCGCGTCGGGCTCGCGCGCGAGGACATGGGTCGTGATCGCGTCCCACACCGGCGACGCGGCCGGCTCGGTGACGACGGGCGGCGCCGACTTCATGACCTCGAGCTCGACGCCGTCGCCGAGCACCGCGCGCAGCTCGCGCACGAGATCGTCGTCGCTCTGGCCGGGCAGCGTGCGGCCGTCGATCTCGAACACCGCCTCGCCCGGGATCACGTTCGTCTTCGCCCCTGCGCGCACCACGGTCGCCGAGGCGGTGTTCGCGAGCAGCGCCGAGAAGCTGCGCGCGAGCGGCGCGCCGGGCACGAGCCGCGCGACCCGCGCGAGCAGGTGCGGCCGTGCGATCAGCTTGACGAGCGGCTGGATCGCCGCCGGCTGACGCGCGCGTACCGCGTCGACAAAGTCGCTGACGTAGCGCGTGGGGTGAACGGGCAGCTGCGTCTTGCCGAGGCGCGCGAGCACTTCGCCGAGCCGCGTGACCACGCTGTCGTGCCGCGGCATCGAGCCGTGGCCCGGCTCGCCGACCATGCGCGCGCGGATCCAGCAGAAGCCCTTCTCCGCGACCTGCACCGGATAGAACGTGGTGTCGCCGACGTGGAGCGAGAAGCCGCCGGACTCGCCGATCGCGTACTCGGCCTCGACCTTGCTGCGATGGTGCTCGACGAGAAACCGGGAGCCCAGATCGCATCCGGCCTCTTCATCCGCGACCGCCGCGAAGATCACGTCGCGCTCGAGCCGCGTACCGGTCGCCGCGAGCCGACGCAGGATCGCGGTACACATCGCGGCCATGTTCTTCATGTCGATCGCGCCGCGGCCCCACAAGCAGCCCTCGTGCTCGTCGCCCGAGAACGGCGGCCGCCGCCACTTCGTCGGATCGGCCTCGACCACATCGAGGTGCGCGCTGAGCAAGAGCGGCGGCCGCTTGCCCGTGCCGGGATGCCGCACGACCAGGTTCGTGCGCTGGGGCGCCGCGTCGAGCAGCTCGGGTCGAAACCCGACCTCGGCGAGCGCGCCTGCGATGATCTCCGCCGCCGCCCGTTCGTTGCCGGGCGGATTGGTCGTGTCGATGCGCAGCAGCGTCTGACACAGCCGCTTCGCATCGTCCGCCAGTGCCGGTAACGCCATGCGCGCACTTTCGCACGGCGGCGGTGGTCACCGCTTGCAAGTGAGGCTGATGCTCGGCGCCTCACTGCGCGACGAGCGTGGTCTCCCCCTTGATGTCGAGGAACGGCTCGAGGCGCTTGAACGTCTTGTACCCGAACCCCTTCACGCGGCGCAGATCGGCCGTGCGTTTGAAGCCGCCGTTCTTCTTGCGCCACGCGACGACGCGTTCGGCCTTGGACGGGCCCACGCTCGGCAACAGCATCAGCTGGTCCTCGGTAGCCGTGTTGAGGTTGAGCTTGCCGCTCAGCTCCTTGTGCGCGCTCTTCTTGGCCGCGGACGCGGGCGGTGACGCCGCCACCGGGCTCGTCACGACGGACGAGGCGGGCGCGGCGGACGCGGCGGTCCACGAACCGCCCATGGCGGCGGCGAGCAGCGCGACGGCGCCGAGCGCGCCGAGGCGGCGGGTGAGCTTCGAGAACGAAATCGAGATGGTCATGGCTGGAGTTTCCTTTCGAGGTCAGAACGGGAGTTGATCCATGGTGGTGGATGCGCCTTGCGCGCTGGGGTTGGCCGCGTGTGACGACGCGTGGCTCGCGCGCTTCTCGCCGCGCGGGCGCAGATCTTCTTCGGTGAGCTCGCGAACCTGGAGCGTGATCTCGCCGTTCCGCGCCGCCGGAATGGCGTCGAGGTAGATGTTGATCGAGTCGTCCTTGTTCGTGAACCCGCTGCCGACGCGCATCCAGAACTTGTTGCCGTCTTTGCGTTCGACCGGACTGATGACTTTGAACATTCGCTTCTGCAACACGACAGGTCTCCTTTCGACGCCGATGCGTCGAACGCGAACAAGAGCAACGGCGATGCCACGCGCAAGTGCGCGACTCGCCACGCGCGCGCGTCCGGCCGCGGCCGACGCTCGGACAAAACGTCCGCCGCTCGGACGAAGCCGGACACGGCTCGCGTATCATCGCGCGATGCGCACCCTACTCTTCGTGCTCGTCGTCGCGTGTGGCGGCTCGCAGCCGGCCCCGGCGTCGTCGCCCGCTGCGACCGGCTCGGCGCAGGAACCCGTCGTCGCTGGAACGCCGCAACAGATCTCGGAGCAGATCGACAAGCTGAAGACCTACACCGCCGCGATGTGCCAGTGCGAAGACCCGCCGTGCGCCAAGCGCGTCAACGACGAGATGACCGCCGATCCGATCATCAAGCCGACCTACAACTACTCGCCCGACCAGAAGGATCAGATCGACAAGATCACCGGTCGCTTCAACAACTGCAACAGCAAGGCCGGCGGCGGCGGGGAATAGCGGCAGGCTGCCAGGGCTCGCCTACCGGCCCGGTAGCGCGACGTCCACGCGCGTCGCGTGATGTGCCGCGACGCGCACCGAGCGATGCACGATGTTCGGCGGCCCGTACGCGAAGGTGCCTCCGCCCGAGCTCGCCGCGACCGGAGCCTGCCAGAACGTGACGTCGTAGGTGCCGGCCGCGAGCTCGTCGATGCGAAACCGCCCGGCGTCGTCGGTGAGCGCGTAATCGGGCGAGTCGATGCCGATGACCCACGCGGCGACGAGCTTGCCGTCTTCGCCATCGACTCGCGTCACGCCGGGCGTCGCCTCGATCTGCGCGATGCCGGCTTCCTGTAGCTCGAGCACGCGCGGCGGCCCGCCGGCCGACGCGACGCGCACGCGCGCCGGCGTCGCGTCACCGTAGATCGCCAGCGCGCTCGGCAGCGGTGTCACCGGCTGCACCGACGGCACGAGCGCGCAGCCGCGCTTCACGACGACACCGCCGACGCTCGCCGGCCGCCCGTAATAAGGAAGCGCGCGCCCGACCGCGACCTTCTCGATGTACACGAGCACGCCGCGCAGCGCGCGGTCGGGTCCGACGTGCAGCGTCGGGTTGTCGATCGTCCCGCACGCGGTGGCGAGCTTGCCCGGCCGCGCGCCCGTCCACGTGACGGTGCCCTCGATCGCGCCGGTCAGCGCGCCCGCGACGTTGTACCGAGGCACGCGATTCGGCGTCGAGTAGCTCCATTGCGGGATCGCCCAGTTTCCGTAGCCGGCACCGCCGTACCCGTCGCCACCGTACGCGTTGTCGTCGGGCTCGATCGCGCGCGGCGCGCCGTGCTCGGCCGCCGGCGCGCGGTCGTCGCCGCCGAGCACGAGCTGGATCGACTGCTTCGCGAGCTCGCCCGCACCGTCATCGCGCTCGCCGCCCGGGAACGGCGCGGCCTTGTGCGGCCCGCCGCACGCCGTGGCGCAAGCGAGCAAGGCGACCGCGCGCATGCTCGAAGCATGACACGTTCAGCGCGAGTGGCCGAAGTACTCGTCGAGCATGGCCGCGACGGCCGCGAGCAGCGCGCGCGCGTCGGCGATCGACACCGACGTGCTGTACGACACGCGCTCGCCCGCGCGCAGGAGAGACAATCCGGCGATCGCGTTGTAGACGTGCTGGCTGCGCAACACGGCGGCCAGGATGTGGCTGTCCGCGACGCGATGCTGGACGTCGGCGACGGCCTTCTCGAGCTCGGCGGCGTCGGCCTCGCTCGCGAACCGGATGTTGCCGCGGACGAGCCAGCCGTGCGCGTCGAGCTCGACCGCGACGGTCGCGTGCTCCGGAGCTGGCAGCGACGACACGCCGAGCCCGAGCTCGGGCAGACGATGGCGCTTGCCGTCCGCCGCGAGCGTGACGATCAGCGCCGGCCCGCGCGGTCCGTCTCCCGCTTCCTTCTCGATCGCGCGGATCCCGTCGAGCCACGGCGGCAGCGGCGCGCGCGCCTCGAGCGTGTCGGGGTTGCCGCGCGCCGGCGCCGCGAGCGCGCCGACATCTTCGGGTGGCGCGAGCACGAACCAGCCCTTCCACGGCGACAGGATCACGCGATGGTCGTTCGGTAGCGACGACTTGCGCTTGCCGAGCAAGCCGCCCTTCGCGGTCGACCACGTGACCGGATCCGCGTGGGCGAGCAAGTCGCGCGTCTGGCGGCGCGTCATCGCCGTGTGCGCGACGAGCGTCGTCGCGCTCGCATCGCGCGGCCGCGGCGACGACACGACGAGCAGGTCGAGCTGGTCGGAGATGCCCGCGCGCTTGTCGCCGAACAGGCCGTGATAGTCGGGCAGCGGCTCGAGCACCTTCTCGGTCGCCTCCGCCCATTCGCTGCCGCGCAGGTGATCGAAGCGCACGAGCGCGGTGACGACGTGACCTACCGGGAAGTACGCGAGCAGGTTGGCGGCGGTGCCCGCGGTCGTCGGCGCGCCGTCGATCGCCGGCGCGCTCTCGGTCGCGCTGCCCGAGCCCGCTGCGGCCGAGCCCGCGCCGGATCCGGCCTCCGATCCCGAGCCCGCGGCCGATCCCGCCGCCGCGACCGCGACCGCACCCGCATCCGCAGCCGCACCCGCGTCCGTCATGCCGCTGCCGCTGCCGCTAGCCGCGACCGTCGCCGCTTCCGCTTCCGCATCCGGTGCCGCATCCGGTGCCGCGTCCGGTGCCGCGTCCGCGGCCGCGTCCGGTGCGGCGTCCGCGGCCGCTGCGTCGATCGCGGCATCGGGCTTCTTCTTCGCGGGCGCATCGGCCGGCGCGTCCACGCCGGCATCGATCGCTGCGACCGCGGCCTGCTCCGGCTCGGGCGTCGGCTCCGGCGCGGCCTTGTCCGGCTCAGCCGGCGGCGCCGGCTCGTGCTTGCCGGCGATCTCCTCGGGCAGCGCCTCCGCCTTCGGCGGCGCCGGTGCGAGCTCGACGTCCACGATCTCGGGCTCGTGCTCGTCGCCGGGAGCGAATGCCACGTGAACCACGAGCACGGCGAGCGCGTGGAGCACGGCGGACACCGCCAGCGCGCGCGCCAGCCACGGCGTTCCCGTCGGAAAGGGCGTATGCACCGCGCGGTCGGTCACGAATCCTCGACGGACGACGCCCTCCGCAGTAGCATCACCAAATGGCCGAGTCCAGGCCCGTGGATCGTGCGCTCACGACCGACGAAACCGCCTACATCGCCGCCGCGCGCGACAAGGCGTTTATCCTCTACGAAGGCGTGCGCGTGCCGCACCGCAGCTGCGGCATCGCGATCGCCGAAACGTTCGCATTGCCGACGCGCCCGTACCAGGCGCTGCGCCGCGGCGGCATCACCGGCAAGGGCGCGTGCGGCGCGATCCGCGCGGGCGAGCACGTGCTCGGCGAGCTGCTCGGCGATCCCGACCCGGCCGGCCCGGTCACGCCCGAGCTGCGCGCCGCGATCGCGTGGTTCCAGGACGCCTGGCTTGCTCGCCTGCGCGGCGGCAACCCCGACATCGTGTGCGATCACCTGGTGCGTCCGCACGGCGACTTCGCGGGGCCGGCGCGCAAGGCGTTCTGCACGAACCTCGCGGCCGATGTCGCGGCGCTCGCCGCCGAGGCGATCGTGCGCTTCGCGCCCGAGCGGCGTCCGGCGATCACTGCAGTCGAGGTTGCATGAAGCTCACGAAGGATCAGGTCGCCGCGGTCGTCACCGAAGCTTCGACGAAGATGTCGGACCCGAACTACTCGGCCGTGCTGGTCGGCGGGTTCGTACAGCAGCAGACGCCGGTCGCGCAGTTCATCAGCGCACACGAGCGCGAGCTCGGCGGCGCCGAGGCGATCGTCAACGTGATCTTTCACTGCGCGCTGGTCGCCCAGTGCTACCAGCGGGCGGGCGGCCGCATTCGCACGCTGTCCTACGAGGATCTCGACGCCGCCGCGCGCGGCGAGCCGCTCGTGCGCCTGCAGAAGGCGCAGCTGCCCGTGCACGAATTCATCTGCGCGAACGTCGAAAACGTCGAAGCGCAGAAGCTGATCGCGATGATCGCGCTCGCGATCGACGGCGCGACCTAGCACCACCTGATCAGATCATCGCCAGCTGCGACCGTCACGCTCCGGTCACCTCGCGGCGTACGTCCGCGCTTCGCTCGTCACGTGGAACCACCACGCTCCTCGTTCCAGTGCGGGCGTGCGCCGCGATCCGCCTCGGATCGCTCGGTCTCGCTCGGCGCTGATCTGACCAGGTGGTGCTAGCCGTCAGGTTCCAGGCTCCATCTCCCAGCGCGCATGGTCGTAGCACTGCGGGTCGCCGAAAGAGCTGCAGCTCGGGCCGACCATCGCGAGGAAGCCGTCGGGCATGAGCCCGACCTCGTAGACGCGCTTCGCGGTCACCTTCAGCGCCTCGCGCTGCTGCTTGCCGCCGCAGATGCTGAAGATCCCCCACGCCTGCTTCGGGACGAGCACGAGTTGGTGCCCGTCCATCGTGTAGCTGCCGACCTCGGTGCGGTACGAGCCGGTGTGGCAGCTATTGAGCACGAGCTTGTCGAGTCGCGTGAGCTGATAGGTGCCGTCCTTGTGGAACTCGAAGCGCTCGGTTCCCCAGTTGCTGTTGGTGTGGCCGTACACGGTGTTGCCGCTCTGGTGGTCCTCCACGTCGAACTGGTAGCCGTCGGTGTGCAGCCACGAGCCGTGGCCCAGCACGGCCTTCGCGAGCGCGGGTCGGCCGGGATCGAGATCCGGTTGGTCGGTGCGCTTGGACTGGCGTGCGAGTTTCTCGATCCCCGAGTCCATCCCACCTTCCGCGTGCGTCCCGGCCAGCGCGCTCACGACCAGTCGTGCGCCACCGAGCGTGTCGAAGTCAGCCGGCGTCGCCGCGAGCACGCCGAGGTAGGCGACGCCGTTCGCGACCACCGCGATCGCCGCGATCCGCACCGCGACGCCGTCGCTCGTGCCATCGGCGATCAGGCCGCGGCCGTGGCCGCCCGGCAGCGGTCCGCGCTCGACCGGCTTCGCGTCGTGGACGGCGCGCGACACGACCGCGTCGATCAGCGCGTCCTCGCTCGCGGTCGGGCCGGCTTTCTGCAGCACGAGCATGAGCGCGGCCGCGTCCTTGCGCTTCGGATCTTGCTGCGCCAGCACCGAGCCCTGCTTGGCGTCGACCGTCACCACCCAGTGCACCGGCACGCGCACGACGACGCCGTCCTTGTGATAGTCGCCGAGCGGAACGTCACCGCGCGCGGTGGATGCGGTTGCTAACCCCAGTGCGATCACGATCGCGAGACGCCCCATCGCTCGATCTGTAACATGCCGCCGTGCTAAGCCTCTCGCCATGCCGAATCCGACCGCGACGTTCGAGACCTCGTTGGGTAGCTTCACCGCCGAGATCTTCCTCGACAAGATGCCGATCACGGCGCAGAACTTCTTGAAGCTCGCGAAGAGCGGCTTCTACGACGGCCTGCACTTTCACCGCGTGATCAAGGACTTCATGATCCAGTTCGGGTGCGAGTACTCGAAGGATCCGAACAGCCCGAAGTGCGGCACCGGGAACTCGCCGTTCGGCAACGTGCAGGACGAGCATCCGGCGGCCCACAAGATCTCCAACGAGCCGGGCACGCTGTCGATGGCGAACACCGGTCGTCCGAACTCGGGCGGCGCGCAGTTCTTCATCAACACGGTGCACAACTCGTATCTCGACTGGTTCACGCCGGGCCCGTCGAAGCACCCGGTGTTCGGCAAGATCACGAGCGGCATGGACGTGGTGAAGAAGATCGAGACCACGCCGACCGCCGCCGGCGATCGCCCGAAGACGCCGGTGAAGATGATCAAGGTCACCGTCGCCGGGATGTGACGAGGCGTGCGGCGCGCGTGCGTCGCGATCGCGATCGTTCTGGCGCACGTCGCGCCGGTTTCTGCGGGCCCGGATTCCATCGCGGGTGTCGTCGTCGATCACGCGACCGGGCAGCCGATCGCGGGCGCGACGCTGTCGGGGGGCGTCACGACCGACGAGGTCGGGCACTTCTCGCTCCCGGCCGGCGACCGCGTCGTGGTCGTCACGGCGGCCGGCTACACGACGCGCACGATCGACGTCGCGTCGCTGCCGAGAACCGACGCGCGCATCGACCTCGATCCGTCTCAGGAGGTGATCGAGATCCACGCGAAGGCGCCGCCCACCACGAGGCCGCTGTCCTACGATCTCACCGCCGACGACGTGAAGCTCGTGCCCGGTGCCGGCAACGACCTGTTGCGCGCGGCCTCGGTGCTACCCGGCGCGGCGCGCATCCCGTACTCGTTCGGCGGGCTGGTGCTGCGCGGCACCTCGCCGAGCGACACCGCGGTCTATCTCGACGGCATCGAGGTGCCGATCGCGTTTCACTTCGGCGGGCTGACCTCGTTCTATCCCGGCGACATGCTGTCGTCGCTGTCGCTGACGCCGGGCGGCTTCGATGTCGCGTACGGACGCGCCGAGGGCGGCATCGTGTCGCTCGCGACGCGCGAGCCGCGCACCGACAAGTGGCGCGAGGGCGGCGAGGCCGGCTTGCTCGAGGCCGGCGCGTTCGCGGAAGGGCCGATCGCGGGCGGCGGGATCATCGTCGGCGTGCGCCACTCGTACTTCGACCTCGTCGCGCGGCCGTTCGTCGACGCCGACATCCCGCTGCCGAGCTACTGGGACGCGCAGCTGCGGGGCTCGTTCGGCGATCCGGCGGGCTGGGGCCGGATCTCGCCGATGGTGTTCACGTCGATCGACATCGTCGAGAATCAGGGCACCGGCGCGGTCGGCGGCACCGAGAAGGTGCGGATCGATTCGATGTTCGTGCGCGCGGCGGCGCCGTACCTGAAGCAGTGGGGGCCGCTCGCGCTGCACGTCGTGCCGTGGCTCGGCACCGATCGGCTCTCGTACCTCGACATCGAAAACGCCGACGAGGAGACGTTCGAACGCCCGGTGTATCCGGGTGGGCTGCGCGCGGATCTCGTGCGCGACACGACGTGGGGCCACGTCAGCGGCGGCTTCGACGGCGAAGGCGGCTATCTCTCGCACACGCAGGTCGGGCTGACCGGCGAAGGCCAGGGCCCGCAACAAGCCGACGGCAGCGCGACGTTGACGTGGGCCGACCTCGCGCTGTGGGGCGAGACGCGCGTCAAGCTCGGCGGCGATCGGCTCGCGGTCAAGCCGGGCGTGCGCGTCGAGCACTACGGGCTGACCGACGAGTGGGTGATCGATCCGCGCCTCAACATCGTGCAGAAGCTGACGGACGCGCTCACGTTGCGGCAGGCGCTCGGCCGCTTTCACCAGCCGCCGACGCCGGCCGACATTGATCCCGAGAACGGCAACCCGAAACTGAAGAGCTCGTACTTCGACCAGGCGTCGCTCGGCGTCGACGCGCAGCTGTCGGACAGCACGAGTGCGTCGCTGACCGGCTTTGCCGAGTACGGGCAGCGGCTCGGCGTCGAGGTGCCGAACCCGAGCATGCCCGCGAACAACTACGAGCCGGATCTCGGCGGGCTCGGCCCGACGTTCGAGCTGCTCCTCGAGAAGCAGCTCGGATTCTCGATCTATCGCGAGAACGTCGGTCGCGCGCGCAGCTACGGCGGCGAGCTGCTCGTGAAGTACACCGCCGGCCGCTGGTTCGGGCTCCTCGCGTACACGCTGTCGAAGTCGGAGCGCACCGACGGTCCGACGCTCCCGCCGGGTTGGCGGCCGTTCGAGCTCGACCAGCGCCACAACGTCAACCTCGCCGGGTCGGTCGCGCTCGGCGCGTGGCGTCTCGGCGCGCGCATGCAGATCGTCTCGGGCAATCCGTACAGCCCGACCGTGTTCGTCGACAACGTGCCGGTCCAGAAGCCGTGGGCCGGCCAGCTGCCGACGTTCTTCCAGCTCGACCTGCGCGCCGACCGCCGCTGGCAGCGCCGCTCCGGCGACATCGATCTCTACTTCGACATCCAGAACGCGACGAATTACGGCAACGTCGAAGGCCGCGAGTACGACTCGTCGGCGGGCCGCGACGTCGACGTGCCCGGCCTGCCGATCGTGCCGTTCATCGGCGTGCAGTTCATTCCGAAGTGATCACGGCTGCGTACCGGCCGCGTAGTGCGCGGCGATGCGCGGGGCAGACAGGGCGGTCGGGTAGAGCGCGATCTCGTCGAGCGTGCCCTGGTAGGCGTTGCCCTGGCTGGATGCGCCGATCAGCGCGGCCTGCGTGATCGTCGCCGCCGTGCGCATGTCGGTGGTCTGGCCGATGAAGGCACCGTCGACGTAGAGGGCGAGCTGCGTGCCATCGTACGTCGCGACCACGTGGTGGAAGCCGCTCGCGACCGGCTGGATGGGAGTCTTGATCCCGTTCATCGAGACCTCGCGCTCGAGCTCGAAGCCGCCGCTGAAGTTCGTCGGCGTCACGAGCAGCGCGTAGCCGTCGATCGGGTTCGTGCTGTTACGCACCTCGTCGCAGAAGATCATCTGGTACAGCGCGTTCGAGGTCGTCGACGACCAAGCTTCGACCGAATACGGCGCGTTGTTCGCGAACGGGTACGCGACCGGCAGCGTGATCTTGCATGTCGAGCCGTCGAACGTGACCGCGGTGTCCGCATCGCCGGCGATCGCTCCGGGCACGCCGTACGCGCACGCGCCCGAGTACGTGCCGTCGTGCGCGCCGGTCTCGTCGCGCGCGGTCGTGCCGCTGTCGCCGAGCCGCCAGTAGCCGACCGGCTGATCGGACAGCACGATCTCGCGGTAGGTCGCGCGGGCATCGCGAAGCGTGTCGACCGTGCCGGCCGCGTCCCTGGCGCCGTCACCCGCGGGCGCGGCATCGCCGAGCGTGCACTTGTCGGTCGCGACATCACACGTGTAACCGGACGGACACGGGCATTGCTTGCCGACGAGATCGAGCGCCGGCACGCGACATGCGACGATCGCGACGATCCACGCGCCTCGCATCACTCCGACGATACCACGCGCGCCCTCGGCACCGTCGATCGATCGGCGGTCAGCAACACGACCGGCAGCGCGACGAACACGAGCAGGGTCGCTGCGCTGGCGCACGCCGCGGTCGCGTGTGCCGGCCACTCGAGCTGCACGGGCGAGAGCGTGAAGGTTTCGAACAACCAGCAAAGCACGCTGATGACGTAGATGACGATCGAAGCCGCGAGCCAGCGTATGCCCGCTTTCGCGCTCGGAGCATCGCGTACCCAAGTGCCCGCGAGCACCTGCGTGATGGCCCAGCCGACCACCGACCAGCCGCCGGCGCGCATCGTGTGGCTGAACGTGTCGGTGTCGTGCTTGAACGAATGATGAAAGACGTCGACTCCACCCGGAAGCATGCCGAACACCGCCGCGGCAAGCGCGAACACCTGGACCAGCCGCGCGATGCGACGCACCCGGCGCTCGAGCGGTGACCACATGTGTGGACCGTATCATCACCGTCGCGTCGCCACGAGGCAGCGCAGCAGCTCGGCCACGCTCCACGCCTGCGCGATGCAGCCGCCGGCCAGGAACGGCGGCTCGGCGTCGAAGACCTCGCTGATCTGGCCGATGCAGACGGTGTCGATCTGCTCGATCAAACCTTCCAGCGCGGCGCGCGCGGCGGCGACGTCGTCGGGGCGGACGCGCAAGAGCGCGTCGATGTACGGTCCGATCAGCCAGCTCCACACCGTGCCCTGGTGATACGCGGCATCGCGCGCGAGCAGATCGCCGCGGTAGGTCGGCTTGAAGTCGGGATCGTGCGGCGACAGCGAGCGCACGCCGACCGGCGTCAGCAGATCGCGCTCGACCGCCGCGAGCACCGGCGCCCACCGGCGCGGCTCGAGCACCGCGTGCGGCAGCGAGATCGCGAACAGCTGGTTCGGGCGGAGCGCCGGATCGTCGCCGTGCTCGCCGTCGACGACGTCGAACAGGTAGCCGGTCGCGTCGTTCCAGAACCGGCGGTTGAACGACTGCTGCGTGCGGTCCGCCATCTGCGCGAACCCGCGCGCGCCGTCGGGATCGCCGGTGCGCGCGGCCCAGTCGGCCATCAAGCGCAGCGCGTTGTACCAGAGCGCGTTGATCTCGACGGCCTTGCCGCGGCGCGGAGTCACGACCCAGTCGCCCGCCTTCGCGTCCATCCACGTCAGCTGGTAGCCGGGCGCGCCTTGATGCAGGAGACCATCCTCGGGATCGACGTGAATCCCGAACCGCGTGCCCGCGACGTGATGCTCGATGCAGTCGCGCAGGATCGGCAACAGCTTGACGAGCGTGCGGCGGTCGCCGCTCGCGCGCAGGTAGCGATCGATCGCGTGGAAGAACCACAGCGTCGCGTCGGCGGTGTGATAGAGGCCTTCGTTGGCGCCCTCCGGGAACATGTTCGGCACGAGGCCGTCGCGGATGTGATGCGCGAACATCCGCAGGATCGATCCGGCGTGCGCGACGCGGCCGGTGAGCAGCGTCAGGCCCTCGAGCGAGATCATCGTGTCGCGGCCCCAGTCGGTGAACCAGTGGTAGCCGGCGATCACCGTCCACGCTTCGTCGCCGGCGGCGCGTGCGCGCACGTGATCCTCGACGCGGCCGGCCGGCCGCACGACGAACTGGTCGGCCGCGAGCACGAGCTCGGCCGCCACGCCGCCGCGCGCCGGCACGACCGCCGCATCGAGCAAGCGGCGGCGACGATCGAGCTCGGCCGCGAGCATCTGCGCCGCAGTCATCGTGAGCAGGGTCTCCCACGGCTCGGTCGACGCGAACAGCGCGATCGGCGCGCCCGCGTGCAGGTCGGCGCGAAACCGGCCGGGGCTGAACAGCTGGCCGCGCGACGCGTAACCGCGGCTCTCCTCGGTGGTGTACGCGATGTCGGGCACGCTCAGCGGCTCGAGCACGAACGACGTCCGGTGTCCGGACAGATGGAGCCGCAGGCCGGGCAGCGGCTGCGGAGCCTGCAGCTCGATGCGCGCGCCGAACGCGGTCAGCGGATACGCCTCGGGCACCGCGGTCGACACCGGCTCGTCGTGACCGCGGAACTGCACCGCGGGCCGCAGCTCGATCCGCACGCTCGCGCCCTCGACGAGCCGGTACTCGATCATCGTCGTGTTTTGCCCGTACGACATCACGACGCGGCGCTCGATCGCGACGCCGAACCCCTCGTAGCGCCACACCGGCAGCCCGAGCTCCAGCCGGAACTCGACGAGCTCGAGCGCGCCGCCGGCCGAGAACGTCGCCGGCACCCAGCCGACGTCGGCGCGCGAGCGATCCGCGCCTTCGGGCAGCCTGATCCGGACGCCGAGCGAGTTCAGCATCATCACGCGGCCGGCCGGGTTCGGCAGCGCGGCGACGAGCAGGCCGTGATAGCGGCGCGTCGGCACGCCGACGAGCGTGCCCGACGCGTAGCCGCCGAGCCCGTTGCACACGATCCACTCCTGGCGGTGCGGCGCGTCGACGTGGACGCGAATGTGGCGAGTCGGATCGGCGTCGTCGGTCATGGCGCGGGCTCGAGCAACACCGCGGCGTAGGCCGGGATCGCGAGCCGCGCGCGCGTGAACACCTCGGCGGTGCCGTAGCCGCCGTAGCGCGGGTCCTCGCTCGACCACGCGACGCGCCAGGTTGCGCCCGGTGGCGGCGCGAGCAGCGGCTCGGGCAGGCTGCGCTCGCGAAATCGCTGGCCGAGGTTGACGACCAGCAGCCGATCGCCGTCGTCGTGCCACCAGCGCAGGCACCACGTGCGCGCGCCGAGCACGGCGCCGTCGCGCCGGTCCGGTCGCTGGTCGGTGAACGCCGGGTGCGCGCGCCGCAGGTGCAACAGGTCGCGGTGCAGGAGCGCGAGCGGGCGGTCGAGCCGGCGCTCGGCGGGATCGAGCACGCACGCTTCGAACGCGGCGAGCGCGCCGGGATCGACCAGCGCGGCCCGCGCCTCGGAAGAGCCGAGCCGCGCGAACTGCGCGAGGAACCGCGCGCGGCCGTCGCGCACGAGCTGAGCGAGCTCGCGATCGTGGTCGACGAAGTAGCGCCACGGGCGCGTCGAGCCGGTCTCCTGGCCCTGGAACAGCATCGGCAGCTGCGGGCCGAGCAGGAGCACCGCGAGCAGCGCGCGGTACGCGGCCGGTTGCGCGAGCACGGTGAGGCGATCGCCGAGCCCGGTGTTCGCGATCTGATCGTGGTTCTCGACGCAATGCACGAACCGCGCGGGGGCGAGGCCGCGCGTCGGCGTGCCGCGCGCGCCGTGCTGCCACGCGAACAGCTGGCCCTGGTAGAGGAAGCCGTGCTTCCACGCCGACACCAGCTCCTGCGGCGTGCCGGCGAAGTCCTGCAGGTAACCGTCGCTCGCGCCCGTGAGCGCGACGCGGCACGCGTGCTCGAAGTCGTCGTTCCACAAGGCGTCGATGCCACAGCCGCCGGCCTCGACCGGCGCGAGCAGCGACACGTCTTGCGGCTCGTTCTCGGCGACGACGAACACGTGGCGCGTGCCGGCCGCGGCACGCGCGCGCCGCACGACGTCGGCGAGCAGACGCGGGCGCGTGTCGTCGCGCATCGCCTGCGTGGCGTCGATGCGCAGGCCGTCGCAGTGGAACTCGTCGATCCAGTAACCCGCGTTCGCGGTGAAGAATTCGCGCACGCCCGGCGACGCGTAGTCGAGCGCGTCGCCCCATTCGCTCGGCGCGCCGCCCGCGCGGCGGTACGGCGCGTAGCGGAACAGCGAGTTCCCGGCCGGGCCGACGTGGTTGTAGACGACGTCGAGGATCACGGCGAGGCCGAGGCCGTGCGCGCGGTCGACGAAGCGGCGGAGGTCGTCGGGCGCGCCGTACAGCCGGCACGGCGCGAACAGATTCACGCCGTCGTAGCCCCAGCCGCGCGCGCCCGGAAAGTCGTTGACCGGCATCATCTCGATCGTCGTGACGCCGAGCTCGGCGAGGAACGGCAAGTGCTCGCTCGCGGCGGCCCAGGTGCCGTCGGGCGTGAACGTGCCGACGTGCAGCTCGTACATCACCTGGCGCTCGGGCGCGGCGATGCCCGGCCAGCGCGCGTCGTGCCACTCGTAGCGCGATGGATCGACGACCTCGGACGGTCCGAACGGGCCCTCCGGCTGGTAGCGCGACGCGGGATCGGCGCACAGCTCGTGGTCGCCGGCGAGGCGGAAGCGATAGCGCGCGCCGGCCGCGAGCTCGGGCACGTGGATCGTGAAATATCCACGGTCGTCGCCGTGCATCGCGAGCTCGCGGCGATCGAGCACGAGCGCGAGCTGGCGGCAATTCGGGGCCCACACCCGAAAATCGACGCCATTCGCCACGAGCTCGGCACCGATCGGCAGCCTGCGCACGCGTCGATGCGGTGCAGCGCACGTGCCACTCGCCCCGTGTCACCCGAACGTGCGCGGACGCGCTCCGTGCGGTAGCGTCACGCCATGCGCCGGATCCTCGTTGCTCTGCTCGTCGCCGCGTGCGGCGGCTCGTCCGTACCGTCGACCATGCCGATGCCGCCCGATCCGCAGCCCGAGCCGGAGACCAAGCCGGCCCAGCCGGAGAAGAAACCGGAGCCGCCGCCGAAGGCGCCCGCGCCGCTGCCGCCGCTCGACGCGAGCTTCCCGGCGCCCAAGACGACCGTGAAGCTCGTCAACGCGGGCAAGGGCAAGCGCGCGCCGCTCAAGCTCACGCCGAAGGCCGGCACGAAGCAGCAGGTCGAGATCGTGTTCGACATCGGCGAGCACCAGGGCGCGCCCGAGGATCTCGGCGGCAACATCGACACGCAGTATCCGAGCATCGTGCTCGTCGGCAGCGCCGAGGTGACCGCGGTCGACGCCGCCGGCGCCGCGACGTACACGCTCGCGATCACCGGCACCGACGTGCGCGGCGACACCGCGAAGAATCCGCCCGCGCCGGTCGACGACATCAAGAAGGCGATCGCGACGGTGCAGGGGCTCACGCTCGCGAGCACGATCGACGCGAGCGGCACGCAGGGCGACACCCGGCTGCACATCGAGAAGCCCGAGGCGCCGACCGCGCGCGTCTTGAGCCAGCTGCTGCCGCTGTGGCCGGCGTTTCCGGTCCTGCCGGCCGATCCGATCGGCGTCGGCGCGAAGTGGCAGGTCACGAGCGCGGCGAAGGTGATGATCGGCGCGGTCGCGATCGACGTCACGCACACGACCGAGTTCGAGCTGGTCTCGCACACCGGCTCGACGTGGACGATCAAGGGCACGGCGAAGGTCGCGGGCGACGATCAGGCACAGGGCGACGCGAAGGTGCAGAAGATCGGCGGCGAGGGCGATACCTCGATCACGGTCGCCGACGGCGCGCTGTATCCGACGACGAACGCGCGGCTCGCGACGCAGTTCCAGGCGATCGTGAGCGGTCCCGATCAGACCGGCGCGGTGAAGAGCGGCACGATCGACGTCCAGCTGAAGCAGGTCACGCAGGTGACGCCGAGATCGCCCTAGGTTTGCCCTGCTCGATGCGCGTGCGCGAGGCAGGTCACGCAGGTGACGCCGAGATCGCCCTCAGCTGCTCGATGCGGTCGTGCATCGCGTGCCGCGCTTCGGCCGGCTCGACGATCCACGCGTGGCGGCCGAGGCCGAGCACCCAGCCGGTGACCCACTCGTAGCCTTCGCAGTCGATGAGGATCTCGGCCGAGCCGTCGTCCTCCATCGTGACCTCGCCGACCGGCCACGTCACGCCGATGCGCGTGACCGCGAGCGGATCGAGGTGCACGCGCACGGTGACGGCATCCGCGCTCGGCACGTACAGGCGCTCGCGCCGGTAGGCTTCGAGGTCGAAGTCGGTCGGGCGCTCGAAGCGCACCGGCGGTTGCGCCGGGCGCAGCGCGGCGATGCGATCGATGCGGAACGTGCGCACGTCGCCGCGCTTGTGGCAGAAGCCGACCACGTACCATTCGCCCGCGTGATGGACGATGCCGTACGGATCGACGGGCCGGCGCTCGGCCTGATGGCGCGAGGCCGACACGTAATCGATCTCGAGCCGCTGGCGCTGGCGCGCCGCGGTGACGAGCGTGCGCAGGTGCGTGGCGACGGCCGCGTCTGGCTCTGCCACCACCGTCGAGGTCGCGAGCGTCTCGGCCTCGGTCGCGTCGCGGCCGAGCGCGGACAGCAGCTTCTTCTCCGCGGACTGCATGGCCGCATCGAACGGCGCGATGCCGCTCTCGCGCAGCGCGCGGATGCCGAGCAAGAGCGAGCAGCCCTCGGCCGCGGTCAGCCGCAGCGGGCGCGTGAGCCGGTGCGCGAGATCGACGAACACGCGGCCTTCCTCGACGGTGACGAGCAGGTATTCGCCGGGATCGCCGTCGGGCGGGCCGACCTGCGACAGCAGCTCGAGATCCGCGAGGAGCTCGTCGCGCTCGGCGCCGATCAGCTTCGCGAGCTGCTCGACGGCGACGCCTTCGGGGTGCTTCGCGACGTACGGCACGATGAACAGCAGCCGCCGGATGCGCTGCGGGACGTCACGCGACATCGCCGTGGGCCTCCTCGTAGCGCTCGCCGATCGCGTCGAGCTCCTCGGCGATGCGCGCGCGCAGCTTGTCGCCGCGCAGCACCCGGATCGCGCCCTTCGCCGCGAGCACGCGCACGACCGCGAACTCGGGGTTCGTGCAGTCGAACGTGATGAACGTGATGCCCTTGTCCGCGCGCTTGACCGCGGTCGGACCGAAGTCCTCGTTCGCGACCTCGGCGGCCTCGGCCGACAGCGCGAGCTGCACTTCCTCGGGCGGCTCGCTCGTGAACGTCCACGGCGAGCGCGTCGCGTACGCCTTGACGTCGAAGTCGGCCGGCCGCTCGAAGTCGGGCGACTTGGGCTTCGGCGCGATCACCGCCTCGTGGATGCGGTCGACGCGGAACGACCGGATCTCCTTGCGCAGGTGACACCAGCCGACGACGAGCCACGCGCCCTCGCGATAGACCATCGCGTACGGGTCGACGTCGCGGCGCGAGACCATCCCGGTCGCGGCGGTCTGGTACGTCAGCGTCACCCGCTTGCGCAGGCGGGTCGCGGCCTCGAGCGTGGCGTAGATGTCGCCGAGCTCGGGGCGTGCCGGCGCCGAATGCTCCGGGAAGTGCACGAGCACGGTCGGCGCGTTGTGCGCGGGGCGCGGGAACTCGGTCGGCGTGTCGGGCAGCTCGGGCAGGTCGAACGCGAGCTTCTTGAGCGCGAGGTCGACGATCTTCGGATACGCGCCGCCCGGCATCGCGTGCGCGACCGACGCCGCGAGCACGAGCGCGGAGATCTCGTCGGGCGTGAGCCGGACCTCGGGCATCTTGAAGCGCTTGAGGTCGATCACGTAGCCGCCGTCCTCGAGCGAGTCGTCCTCGTCGGGCGTGACGTAGCGGATCGGCACGCCGAGCTCGAGCAGGTCGGCCTTGTCGCGCTCGAACGCGCGCAGGCCGGCCTCGACGTTGAGCGTCTGGTACGCGGGGAAGTGCTCGCGGATGTCGCGGTACGTCACGGGCGTGCGCGCGCGTAACAGGATCATGACGACGTCGAGCAGGCGCTTGCTGCGATCGCCGCGCGCGGCGGCGCTGTCCTCGCCCTTGCCCTTCGGCTGCAACTTCGCCGCTGGCTTCAGCGTTCGAGGGGCGCGCGCGACCTTCGCCTTCTTCATCGACTTCGCGCTCCGCATTGCGCCGTTCTATCGGAATTGTTGCGACTGGACAACCGGTCGCGGCTCTCCCGGGCATGACCAAGTCGATCCTCGCGTTCGTCCTCGCCGGCGCGGCCGGCTGCATGTTGCCGGGCCAAAACCCGAACTATGGCGGCGGCTACGGGAGTGCGCCGGCCTCGTCGTCGTCCGGGGACTCGTCCGGGTCGTCGGGCGCGCCGATGCCCGCGGCGACCCCGGCCGCGGCCACGACCGCGCCGGCCGGTCCGGAGGTCGTGTCGGTCGAGCTCCACAACGACTGCGCGAACACCGTGAAGCTGTTCCTCGGCCAGAAGCCGAAGTTCGGCAGCGGCACGAACACGAGCCTCGGCTCGAATACGACGACGAGCTATCAGATGAAGCCGGGCGACATGATCTGGATCATCGACGACAGCGAGAACGGCGTGTCGTCGACGACGATCGGCGGCGGCAGCGGCAGCCAGCGCATTCGCATCACGTCGAGCTGTACCGGCTTCGGATCGTAGCCGCGAACCAGTCGCGCACGTCGTCGCGCGCGAACAGGTTGAAGTGGTTCGTGCCGGGCACGACGTGCAGCGGTGCGCAGGTCGCGATCCGTGTCGCGATGCGCGCGGCATCGGCCGGCCGGCACATCCAGTCGGCGCCGCTCGCGATCGCGACCGCCGGCACGTCGATCGCGGCAAGCGCCGCGAGGTAATCGAGGCCGCGCTGGCTCGTCCACCGTCCGGTCCGTGACCAGCCGGTCAGCTGCTCGACGTAGGTGCGCGCTTCGTCGGCGCGGCCGATGCCGAGCGCGCGGATCGGCGCCTTGCCCGCGAGCTGCGCCGCGCCGCGATACGCGGCCATGATCGCGCGCCGCGCCGCGGTCTCGCCCAGCCACACCGACGTGGTCGCGAGCGCGAGCAGGCGCGGCGGCGGGATGCGCCCGGTGCCGAGCGCGGCGCACGCGACGAGCCCGCCGAGCGAATGGCCGAGCAGCGCCGCGCCGGGCGGCACCGCGGCGACGATCGCGGGCAGGTCCAGCTCGACGAGATCGTCGAAGCTCCAGTCGCCGTCCTTGCCCGCGCGCGGCGGCGTCGACCGGCCGTGACCGCGAAAGTCGGCGACGTAGACGTCGAGCCCGCGCGCCGCCAGCGCGGCGGCGAAGCCATCGGGTCGGCGCGCGCCGAAGTAGCGGCCATCCGTCATCATCGCGTGCAGGCACACCACGGCGCCGCGCGCGTCGCCTTGCGAGCGCACGCGATCGATGCGCAGCGTGATGCCGTCGGCGGTGCGCGCCGCGAGCTCGTCCGCCACTAGAAGTAGTAGCGCACGCCGGCGCCGGCGTTGATCCCCGGATCGAAGCCGCCCTTCGCGCCGCCCGACGCGAACTTGTAGCCGGCGACGACCGCGACCTCGACGAATGCGTCGAGCGGCACGTTCTTGAAGTCGAACAACAGACCGACGACGCCGCGCAGGCCGAACGCGAACTGGCTCGGCCCGCCGCTCTGGCCGGGATAGTCGATCACGCGCACGCCCGGCCCGATGTACGCGGGCAGCACGTAGCTGTCGCGGTCCTGCAGGATCCACGGGTGAAAGATGTAGTCGCCGGTGAGCTGCAGGCCGCCGCTCACGAACGCCGAGCCGGCCGAGACCTGGATGGCCCGATCGTCCTTGAGATAGAGCTTCGCGCACACGCCGGTCGGCTCGCCGAGGATGATGCCGACGCCGAGCGCGCCCTTGTCGACGGGCCGGCCCTTCTCTCCCTTCGGCGTGTCGTCGTCGGCGTACGCGGCGCCGGCGAACGCGGCCAGCGCGACTACAGCGAGCACGAAGCGAACCATGCCGCGAACGTACTACGGCTCGGTCGCGAGGTCGAAGCTCGCGGTGCCCGGGACCATGCCGGTCTTCGTGAACACGCACGAGCCGGTCGGCGCGGGCTGCGAGCCCCATCCCGAGTAGTACATGCGGTCGATGCCGTCCGGGCCGCGCGCGACCGCGACGCCGGGCAGCCAGCCGTACGTCTCGTAGCTGTACGAGCTGTTCCACTGCAGATCGCGGCTGGTCGCCTGCGCGCTGAACGCGATGCCGTCGCTCGATGTCACCTTCCACACGCCGAGCGTGGGGAACAGCGCGCTCGGCTCCGACGACGTGTCGGTGTCGAGGTGGTACCAGAGCGTGCGCGTGCCGTCGTCGCCGATCTGCACCGCCGGCGTCTGGCCGCCGTCGATCACCGGGTTCGTCGCGGTCATCGTCCAGTGGATGAGGTCGGTCGAGGTCGCGTGCGAGATGCCGTACGCGACCGCCGTTCCGGCGCTCACCGCCAGCGACGAGAAGTAGAGGTCGTAGGTCGAGCCGATGACGTGCAGCTCGGGATCGGCGACGATGCCGGGCTGCAGGTTGGACAGCGACGGGAACGCATCGGTCGAGAGCAGCAGCAGGCCGTCGATCTGCGTGAACGGCGTCGACTTGCCCGCATAGGGCGACTCGGCGGCCGGCAGCTTCGTGAACTGCGTGCCATCCGCCGAGAAGGCGAGCCCGAGCTGCCAGCCGGTCTGGCCCATCACCATGAGCTGCGCGTTGTTGCCGCCCGAGTAGATCATCGCGTAGCGGTGATCGGGCGCCGCGCTCGGATCCTTGATCACGGTGGGCGTCTCGACGGTGGTGTCGTCCCATTCCTCGGGATTCACGTTCGAGCGCAGCACGGGCTCGGCCTGGATCGTCCAGCTCAGGCCGTCGCTCGAGTAGGCGTACTTGATGTCGATTTCGTGGACGTCTTCGGCGGTGCCGAGCTTGCTGCAGTCGGCGGTGATCACGGTCGACCACCACGCCTTCCAGAGCTTGTCGTCGGCGTCGTACATCACCGTCGGGTCGGCCTGCGTCCACTCGATGCGGCCATCGGCAGACGGCCGCATGCCGGTCACGAGCGGGTTCGCATCGCAGCGCTGCCAGCCGGAGCCCGAGGCCGACGTCCCGCACAGCTCGGAGATCGTCGGTGCGCCGTCGATCGCCGCGTCGGCCGGCGGCGCGGTCGCGTCGGACTGACCGTGGGAATTTCCGCCGCACGCGCCAGCAAGTGTCGCGAGAACCACCACGATCTTGCGCATGCGCCGAAGCCTTGCACGGCGCGGGCCGCGCCCGCGCTACTTCTTGAGCGACTTGCACGCGGCGAGCACGGCCTGCTGCTGGTCGGCCGAGTTGCCGGTCGTCGAGCAGTGGTAGGTCTTGCCGGCGATCGTGCGCTGCACGTCGACGAAGTAGTTCGCGCCCATCGAGCCCGAGTTCTCGTAGGTGAGCGCGTAGCCGTCGGCCAGCTTCTCTTCCTTGTAGTTCTTCGGCGAGTACATGTCGGCGTCGGACTTCGCGTCCTCGACCTTCTTCGGCGCCTTGACCTCCTCGATGGTCACGATGCCGTTGTCGCCCTGGATCATCACGCCGTCGCCGCCGATCGCCTTGCCGACGGAGCCGGCGAAGTCGATCGTCAAGCCGCCGAGCTGATCGAGCTTGGTCGAAGTCGAGCCGCCGGCCTTCTCGGCGGTCTTGCCGGAGGCCGACGGTGCGCCGTCGTCTTTCTTGCCGCCGCAGCCAGCGGACGCGAAAACGAGGACAGCCAGGATGGTCGCGAGGTGTTTCGTCATGGCGGCGCATCATTCCACGGCGCGTGCCACGCGCGGTGAGCGCGATCTCGCGAAGTTCGCCCGGTGTAACGCGTTCGCGCGGACACGGCTGGCGCCGCCGTTGGGTCTCGGCAGACCCTACGGCACGTTCTTGAGCGAGATGTCGCCGCACGACGGATGGTCCATCCGGCCGATCAGCGTGTGCTCCTTCGGATTCCTGGTCGCGGTGACGCCGACCATGATCCAGCCGGGTGGCTGCTCGATCCACTTGTCGGGACGCAGCGTGACCTCGTTGCCCTTCGACTCGCCGACC
This sequence comes from Kofleriaceae bacterium, assembly GCA_035500135.1. GTDB lineage: Bacteria > Myxococcota_A > Polyangia > Haliangiales > Haliangiaceae > JABFXX01. The sequence goes on along the minus strand of DATJXL010000096.1, from coordinate 15,390 downwards.
ATGCGGAACGAGCCGTGTGGCACGCCTGGGTTCTCCTTGATCTCGCCGAACTCGAAGATCGCGACGAGCGCGCAGGTGTCGTCCTTGCAGTGCGCGTCGATCGTGAGGTTCACGCCGGTCAGGCCTTGCGCGCACGTGTACGTGCCCTGCCACTTCGAGTGCTCGGCCTTGGCCTTGACCGGGCCCGACGTCTCGGCCGCCGCCAGCCCGCTCGCGCACAGCATCACCAGGCTCCACCGCATGCGTTCAGGATCGCACGAGCGGTCAGCCGCGCAACAGCCGCGCGAGCTTGTTACGGCTGATACCGAGCGCGCGCGCGGCGGCCGACTGGTTGCCGTCCTCGCGGTCGAGGATCGCGCGCGCGTAGCGGCGCTCGGCCTCTTCGAGCGACAGCCCGGTCGGCAGGTGGACGCCGTCGCCATCGGTCGGCGCCGGCGCCGCGATCGCCGGCAGCGACATCGTGATCGAGTCGCCGGCGCCGGGTTGCGGCGCGCGGCCCCGTGTCATGGACACTTGCGCGACGGCTTCCGAGCCGTCGAGCAGGTGGAGATCCTTGACGCCGATCGTCGCGCCGGCCGCGAGCACGACCGCGCGCTCGATCGTGTTCTCGAGCTCGCGCACGTTGCCCGGCCACGCGTACGCGGCCAGCGCCGGGCGCGCGGCGTCGGCGAGGCGCAGCGGGCCCTTGCGATAGCGCCGCGAGAACTGCTGCACGAAGTGCTCGGCGAGATCCGCGATGTCGTCGCCGCCGCGCGCGCGCAGCGGCGGCACGTCGATCTCGACGACGCGCAGCCGGAAATACAGATCGCTGCGGAACTGCCCGGCCGCGACCATCGCGGCGAGATCGCGGTTCGTCGCGGCGACGAGCCGGACGTCGGCGGTGAGCGTCTCGCGGCCGCCGATGCGCTCGAACTGGCGCTCCTGCACGAACCGCAGCAGCTTGCCCTGCAACGGCAGCGGCAGCTCGCCGATCTCGTCGAGGAACAGCGTGCCGCCGTTCGCGGCCTCGACCTTGCCGACGACGCGCGCGTCGGCGCCGGTGTACGCGCCGCGCTCGTGGCCGAACAGCTCGCTCTCGACGAGCGCGGCCGGCAGCGTCGTGCAGTCGACGTGGACGAACGGGGCGTCGCGGCGCGTCGAGTTGACGTGGATCGCGCGCGCGAGCAGGCCCTTGCCGGTGCCGGTCTCGCCGTGCAGCAGCACGGTCGCGTCGGTCTGGGCGGCGCGCACGATGTTGTCGTAGACCGCGGCCATCGCGGGCGAGCGGCCGATCACGTGGTTGAAGCGGCCGCGCACGACGAGGCCGCGCTGCGCGTCGTCGCCGCGCAGCGTCGTGTAATCGAGCGCGCGGCCGATCTGCTCGGCGAGCACGCGCACGAAGTCCTCGTCGCGCGCGTCGAACGCGCCGCCGTGCTTGTCGAGGATCTGCAACACGCCGCGGATCTGGCCGCGCCGCACGATCGGCGCGGTCAGGATCGTCGTCGGGCGATAGCCGATCTGCTGCGCGAGCTGTTCGCCGCCCCAGCGCGGATCGCGCGCGGCATCGCGGATGTTCACGAGCTCGCCGGTCTGCACGACGTGGCCGACCACGCCGTGCCCGGGCGGCACGCGCAGCTCCGGCAGCTCGGGCAGCGTCGCCACGCGCGAGCGGATCTCGCCGGTCGCGCCATCGATCAGCCACAGCGTCGCGCGATCCGCGCCGAGCGCCCGCGCGACCCGTGCCGCGAACGTCGCGAGCAGGTCGTCGAGCTCGACCTCACCCGCGATCATCGCGCCGAGGTCGGCCAGCAGCTCGAAGCGCTGCTCGTGCTCGCTCATCTCGAGCACCATCATCGCACGCGTCACGGACTTCAGGCTGCCGCCGCCTTCTCCGCGTCACGCGCGCACAGCGTCAGGCCTTCGCGCGCCGCGACCGTGCCGGGCAGCGCGGCGCGCGCGTCGGCCTCGATCGCCGCGAGCTGGGCGTCGCCGCGGCCCGGGTCGTGGTGGAACAGCACGAGCTGCGGCACGGCCGCCGCGCGCGCGAGCTCGACGCCGGCGAGCCACGTCGAGTGGCCCCAGCCCACCTTCGACGGGTACTCCTCGGGCGTGTACTGCGCGTCGTAGATCAGGATGTCGGCGCCCGACGCGAGCTTCTTCAGCGTCGGATCGACGCACGCGAAGTGCTCGGTGTCGGTCGCGTAGACGATCGACTGGCCGGCGTGCTCGAGCCGGAAGCCGTAGACCGGATCGGGATGGTTGAGGCGCGCCATCGTCACGGTGATGTCGCCGATCTCGAAGCGATCGTTCGCGCGCAGCTCGCGCGTCGACACGGTGCCGCCGAGATCGTCGAACCCGACCGGGAAGAACGGCGCGCGAAACAGCTCGCGCATCGCCTGCTCCATCGGCATCACGCCGTTCGGGCCGCTCGCGATCTCGACGCGATGACCGGGCACGTAGATCGGCGTGAAGAACGGCAGGCCCGCGACGTGATCCCAGTGCAGGTGCGAGAGCAAGATCGTCGCGTGGCGCGTGCCTTCGCGCATGCGCTCGTCGCCGAGCGCGCGCAGGCCGGTGCCCGCGTCGAGGATGATCCGCGTGTCGCCGGCGCGAACCTCGAGGCACGCCGTGTTGCCGCCGGCGGTGCGGTCGGCGCCCGGCGTGGCGATCGAGCCGCGGACGCCGAAGAATCGAACGCTGAGGTCGTGGGTCATGCCGGGGAGAAGAGCAGCTTCGATGCCAGCGCTAAGTGCGCGTCGCGACGAGCTTGTTGCTGCGACTCGGAGCAGCGGTTGCTCCGAAACGAAGCAAGTCGTTCCAGTTTGCGTTACTGGCCGCGCCCGAGCGCCTTGCCGAGCAGCTGCAGGAGATCGCGGGCGCGCTCGCGCGCGAACACGAAGATCGCGGCGACGTACGCGATCGCGCCGACGACGATCTCGGCGGCGAGCTGCGCGACCGGGCGCGTGATGCAGGCGGCTGCGAGCCCGCGGGCGACGAGCCACACCGCGGCCGCCATCACGACGCACGCGGCGAGCGGCTGCACGAAGCCGACGAGCAGCCGCGCCGGCGACGGGCCCTCGCGCGCGACCAGCGCGACGCCCGCGATCGCGGTCGCGCCGAACGCGATGCCGACCGCGGCCGACGCGACGTGCAGCCCGTACGGCGCGAGCACCGCGATGCCGCCGAGCAACACGCCGAGCTTCGCGAGCTCGAGGAACATCAGCTTGCCGGTCTTCGCCTCGGCCTCCATGTACGCCGACAGCACCCACGAGATCGGGCGGAACACCGACAGCACCGCCAGCACCGACAGCAGCGGCGCGACGTCCTGCCACGTGCCGGCCGGTAGCACCGCCGCGATCAGCGGATACGACACGAGCCCGAGGCCGATCGCGAGCGGGAAGATGATGATCGAGAGCAGCGCGCTCGCGCGTTCGAGCGCGGCGGCGCGGCGATCGCGCGGCAGCTCCGCCATCGACGGCAACAGCACGAGCGCGATCTGCTCGCCGACCTGGATCGCCGGAATGTCGGCGAGGTTGTACGCGAGGTTGTAGACGCCGACGCCGGCCGCGCCGAAGTAGCGCGACACCGCGAGGTTGTCCCAGTACCGCGATGCCTGGTGCGCCAAGCCCTGCGCGCCGAGCGGCAGGCCGAAGCGCAGCATGTCGCGGAAGCGCGCGAGCGACAGCGGCGTCGGCGTCGCCCAGCTGCGCACGCCGGCCGCGCGCACGAAGATCACGACCACCACGATCGATTGCACGACGTTGCCGAGCACGATCGGCATGCCGGCCCAGCGCGCCGGGAACACGCGCGTCGCGGCGAGCGCGAGCGCGGTGACGGTGTACGCGAGCTCGCCGAGCGAGAGCGCCAGGCCCGACGCGCGAAAGCTCATGCGCTTGGTCAAGATCCGCTCGGGCATCGCGGCGAGCCGGCGGATGAAGACCGCGAGCGCCATGCCGGGCACGTAGACCGCGGCGTGCGGCGCGTCGAGCAGCGGCGCGAGCCGGCCGCCGAACAGCGCGACCAGCCCGATCGACAGCGCGCCGAGCACGACGTACGCGAACGTCGCGTGCCACGTCACCTCGCGCTCGTCGCGGCCGCGTCCGCGCACGACCGTGTACTGGCCGAAGCCCCAGATCGTGACCCAGTTCGCGGTCATGCACAGGATCGTCGCGTCGGAGACCTCGCCGATCACGTCCGGATGCAGAAACCGCGTCATCGCGAGCGTGCCGAGTACGCCCACCGCACGCCCGCCCATGCTCGAGATCACCGTCCACAGCGCGCCGCGCGCGGCCTGGTGCTCGAGCGACATCGCGCCCAGCTCCCGTGCACGCCGCATGCCGCGGACGCTTTACAGCCAGCGCCGCAAGCGATACGCGAGCCACGCGAGCGCCTTGCGCCACCACGGCTGCTTCAGCCACGCGGACTCGTCGTACGGATCGCACAGCGCGTTGTCGCCTTCGAACTCGGCGACCATCGTGGCGCCGACTTCGGGATCGAGGATCTCGACCGTGACCTCGAGGTTGTTGAACCGGCTCTGCGCGTCGAAGTTGTAGCTGCCGATCGTCGACCACACCGCGTCGACGACCGCGGTCTTCGCGTGCATCATCGCGCCACGCCAGCGCAGGATCTTGATGCCGCGGCGTGCGAGTCGGCGCAGCACGTACAGGCTCGCCCACTCGATCACCTGCACGTCGGAGTGGCCGGGCACGATCACGCGCACGTCGACGCCGCGCTGCACTGCGTGCACGAGCGCGCGCCGGAGGCCGCGGTCCGGCATGAAGTACGCGTTCTGGATCAGAACCGACGCGCGCGCGTGCTTGATGACGTGCAGGTACGCGCGCCGGATCGCGGGCTTCTTGCGGCGCGCCGTGTTGTCGATCGCGCGCGCGAAGCTCGTGCCGGCCACTCCGGGCGCGCGGCTCGGCTGCGCGCCGGCGGGATACGTCTCGCCGCCGATGCGCAGCCACGTGCGCCGAAACAGGCGCGCGAGATCGAGCACGATCGGTCCGCGCACGCGGCAGTGCATGTCGTGCCAGCCGGCGCCGCCGTCCGTGGCCGCCGCGTAGTCATCGGCGATGTTGAGCCCGCCGGTGAACGCGACGACGTCGTCGATGACGAGGATCTTGCGGTGATCGCGGTGCGAGAACCCCCAGCGCGCGCGCCACGGCGCGATCGGATTGAACTCGATCACGTGCACGCCTGCCGCACGCAGCTCGTCGACGAACGCGCCGGCCAGGCCGAACGAGCCGATCGCGTCGTAGATCAGGCGCACGATCACGCCCGCGCGTGCGCGCTCGATCAACGCGGCGCCGAACCGTCCGCCCGTGCGATCGGACGCCAGGATGTACGTCTCGAGGCAGATCGTTCGCTCCGCGGCCGCGATCGCGGCGAGCATCGCCGGATACGTTTCGCCGCCGCCGCGCAGCACTTGCACTTCGCAGCCGACTCGCCAGCGCGTCGCGTTGCGCGCGTAGCGCCGCAGCTCTCGCGGCAGCGCGATCTCGATCGCGCGAGACCGCTCGTCGTCGTGGATCGGCTCCGGAATCCCCTCCGACACCGCGCGATCGGCTGGCTCGGCGCTCATGAGCGCTGGTAGCGAATCCCGACGATCGTGAGCGTGATGTCGCCCTTGGGGCGGCGCACCGTGACCTCGTCGCCGTCGCGCTTGCCGAGCAGCGCCTTCGCGACCGGTGCCTCCATGCTGATCCAGCCCTGGTCGGCGTCGCTCTCGTCGGGGCCGACGATGCGGTAGGTGACGGTCGCGCCGTCCTCGTCCTCGACCGTGACCCACGCGCCGAAAAACACGCGGGTCGCGTCGCTCGGCGCCTCGGTCACCACCGTGACGTCGTCGAGCCGCTTCGACAAAAACCGCACGCGGCGATCGATCTCGCGCAGCCGGCGCTTGCCGTAGATGTACTCGGCGTTCTCCGAGCGATCGCCTTGCGCGGCGGCGTCGGCGACCTCCTGCGTGACGCGCGGGCGCTCCACCGTCCACAGCTGCTCGAGCTCGTCGCGCAACCGCTTCGCACCATCGGGCGTGATGTAGTGCTTCGCCAACGTCCAGAACATATAGCGTATGCTGCGCGCCGTCAGGTCATGGGCTCCGAGTTGCTGATCGTGGTGGGGTTGCTCATGGTCAATGGCCTCTTCGCGGGCGCGGAGATCGCGGTGCTGAGCGTGCGCAGGACGCGCGTCCAGGAGCACGCGCGCAAGAAGGATCGCCGCGCGCTCGCGGTGAAGGCGCTGCGCGAGCATCCCGATCGCTTCCTCGCGACCGTGCAGATCGCGATGACGACGGTCGGCACGGCGGCGGCGGCGTTCGGCGGCGCGCGCATGGAGCACGATCTCGAACCAGGGCTCACGTCGATCGGCCTGCCGTCGTGGAGCGCGCTGGTCGTCGTGATCGCGCTCGTCACGTTTCTCGAGCTCGTGATCGGCGAGCTCGTGCCGAAGTCGCTCGCGCTGCGCTACAGCGATCGCTACTCGTTCTTCGTGTCGCGGCCGTTGCTCGCGCTGTCGCAGGTGATGCGCCCGCTCGTGTGGCTGCTCACCGCGGTGTCGAACCTCGTGCTGCGCATCTTCGGCGATCGCACGACGTTCTCGGAATCGCGGCTGTCGCGCGACGAGCTGCAGCAGCTCGTCGAGGAAGCGGCGAAGACCGGCTCGGTCGATCCGCGCGCGAGCGAGATCGCGTCGCGCGCGCTCGGCTTCGGCGAGGTCACGGTCGCCGAGGTCATGGTGCCGCGCAACCGCGTCGTCGCGCTGCGCCGCGGCGCGCCGCCCGACGAGGTCCAGCGCGTGATCCTCGAGGAGGGTCACAGCCGCATGCCGGTGTACGACGGCAACCTCGACAACATCGTCGGTTACGTCGTCGCGCGCGACGTGCTCGCGCTCGCGTGGGAGAAAGGGCTCGTCGTGCTCGAGGACATCCTGCATCCGCCCCACAAGGTCAACGAGGGCACGCGCGCGCTCGATCTTCTGCGCGAGCTGCAGCGCCGGCGCTCGCAGCTCGCGGTCGTGATGGACGAGCACGGCGGCCTGGCCGGCCTGGTCACGACCGAGGACCTGATCGAGGAGCTCGTCGGCGACATCATGAGCGAGGACGACGTCCCCGAGCAGTACTTCACGCGCGAGCCGTCGGGCACGATCGTCGTCCAGGGCTGGGCCGCCGTGCGCAAGGTCAACCGCGATCTCCACCTCGATCTGCCGACCGGCAAGGATCGCACGACGATCGCGGGGCTCTGCATGTCGCTCGCACAGGCGATCCCGCAGGCGGGCGAGCGACTCACGACCGAGGATGGCACGATCCTGGAGGTCATCGAGGCCTCGCCGCGGCGCGTGCGGCGCGTGCGCATCCATCCGGTCGCCGAACCCGATGAGGCGGGCGCGAGCGGGACCTGATCAGCGGCATTCTGTGCTGCCGCCGAGCACCGAACGAGCTTCGCCGCCGCGAGGGTGATCGGGCCTCGTTCGTTGTACGGATCCGGGCGTCGCGACATTCCCTTCCGACGAGATCGTGTACGATTTCGTTGATGCCGGTCATCGCGCGCGACGCCGTCGCGTCGGACCATCTCGTGTACGCCTGGCCGTTTCCCATCGGCCCGGACGAGTACGAGGTGGCGTGCGCGGAGGACGAGCAGGTGGTGATGTGTCCGGCGTGGGTGGTCGGCGAACGGCTCGGGCCGGGACGCCATCGCTGGCGCACGCCGGATCCGCAGCGCCCGACCTCGGCGTTCTTCGTGCTCACCGCGCCGGTCGAAGTGTCGTTCGACATGGTCACGCAGTTCGTCGTGCCCGCGACCGGCCAGCCCGTGCGCCTGCGCGCGAGCGGCTCGCTGCAGGTGCGCTGCGCCGATCCGGGCCTCCTGATCGCGCAGTTCGTGGGCCTGCCGTTCGATCACGTCAACGATGGCGTGCTGCGCAGCGTCTCGCGCAGCGTCGAGCGCATGCTCGCGCGATTGCTCACCCGACGCGTGGTGATGGCCAACACGCCGGCGGCGGTCACGGATCCCGCGATGCAAGGCGGCATCATCGAGGAGCTCGTCGCGTACAACCCGGCGGCGGGCGCGGTGTTCGGCGTCGAGATGATGCGCATGGGTCATCTCGTGATCTACGCCGACGACGGCTCGCAGCCGTGGCCCGCGGACTTCGCGAATCGCGCCGGCTCGAACGGCGACACCGCGCGCAGCAAGCCGAACCAGCTGCGCGAGACCATGCGCGCCGCGTCGCCGCCGATGGAGGCGCCGCCGATCCCGCGTGCGGGCAATCCGATTCTCGCGGTTTCGGGCGAGATCGGCGGCTCGCGCCAGGCGCTCGATCCGCATCGCGTGATCATGTCACCGGTGCCGGATCACCCGTCGTCGTCGCTCGACCTCCAGACCGAGGAGATCACGCAGCCCGGCATCGAGGTCGCGCGTGCGACGACACCGCCTCCCGGCTCGCTGCGCACGAAGACGCCGTCACCGGCCCCGCCCAACGAGCCGCGGGGCGCCATCCTCGGCATCGGCACGTCCGCGATCGGTCACAGCAGCGGGGCATCGATCGCCTCGGGCGAGATTCCGACCAAGATGGCGCCCGGCCAGCGCGTGCTCGTGCCTGGGCCGAACGGGCTCATGCAATCGGCGACGATCCGCCAGCTGTTGCAGGGCTACTACGAGCTCGAGGTCGGCAGCTCGGGCGAGACGATCTGGGTCCCGATCAACAACGTCGTGCCCGAGTAACGCAACGCTTCGCGCGCGCGGCGCATCGAATTCGCATGACGGTTCGCGAGGCACGCGCGCAGTACTTCGCGCGCAACGGCTTCTCCGAGGCGGGGTATCGCGATCGCTGGGTGAAGCTCAAGCTCGGTCCGGTGCCGCTCGCGTTTCCGAACACGCGGTCGCGGCGGCGCGCGATCCCGATGCACGATCTGCATCACGTCGCGACGGGTTACGAGACGACGGTGGTGGGCGAAGGCGAGATCGGCGCGTGGGAGATCGCCGGCAGCTGCGGCCCGTACGCGGCGGCCTGGCTGCTCAACGCGATCGCGTTCGCGGGCGGGATGGTGATGGCGCCGCGCCGCACGTATCGCGCGTTCGTGCGCGGCCGCCGCGCGCGCACGCTCTACCGCACGGGCTGGTGCGACGAGCTGCTCGACCTCGACGTCGCCGAGCTGCGCCGTCGCGTCGCGGTCTCCGGCCAGCCGCCGTCCGCGACCTGGCGCGATCGCGCGGCATTTGCCGGCTGGCTCGCGTTGCTCGCGTTGCCGGGCGCGGTCGCGCTCGCCGCGCTCGTCAAAAGTCGGTGAGCCCGAGCTCGAACACGACCTCGGGCGCCTTGGCCTGGATGCCGTACGCGACGTCGACGCCGAGCAGCGGCAGCACCACCGACTTCACGTAGACGCGAAAACCGGCGCCGATGTCGTCGCGGATGTAGCCGCGATCGAGCTGGCCGGGCAGATAGTTGCGATCGCCGCCGTCGACGGTCGCGGGCCTCGGGAACAGGAACTCGGAATAACCCCAGTCGTAGAAGCCGAGCGCGCGGAACTTGAACATCCACCACTGGAACATCGGCACCGAGTACTCGGCGCGGAACACGACGTTGAGGTCGCCGCGAAACTGATCGGTGAGGTAGCCGCGCAGATCGGTCGCACCGCCGAGCGCGTTGTCCTCGTGAAACGGCAGCCGCCAGCCGAGCTGGTTGATCGAGCGCAGCTCGAGCTCCTGCTCCGGGAACAGCTCCCAGCTGTAGTACGCGCGCACGAGCGAGTTGCCATAGCCGTAGCTGTCGAGGCCGGGCACGCTCGGCTCGACGAGCATGTCGAGGTACGGCCCCCAGGTCACACCGAAGCGGTGGTAGCGGTGGTCGAGCGTGAGCCGCGCCTGCGCCGTGACGTCCCAGCCGTCCTTCTCGGGCGATGGCGCGGTCGCGCCGGTGTTCGGATCGCGCGGATTGCGGAAGTAGACGTACGCGCCGCGCAGGCGAAACGTCGCGACCGCCCACCAGCGAAACGTGTAACCGACGAGCGCGCCGGCATCGAGGAACGTCTCGTCGGTCGCGCGCGCCGTCGTCTGATCGGTCTCGTCTTCGAGCGGATTCGCGTACTCGTCGATCTCTCGGCGCTCGCCGTAGAGATCGAGCCGATACGTCCACTTCGTGCCGTGGACTGCCGGATCGAGGAACGTCGCGAAGAGGATCGATTGCTGCGTGCCGATCTGGCCGTACAGGATCATCTTCTGATCGCGCCCGCCGAGATCGTTCTCGACGAAGCCGACGCCCGCGGCCTTGTTCGTCGACAGGAAGTACGCGGTCGGACCGACGATCCACGACAGCTTGTCGTCGACGGTCGCGACCACGAACACGCCGATCCCGTCGGGCGCGGGCTCGAGCGTCACCTTCACGCGCTCGAACAAGTCGCTCGAGATCAGATCGCGCTCGAGGCGCGGGATGTCGCGGCTCGCGATCGGATCGCCGACGCGCACGTGCGCGAGGTAGCCGATCGTGCGCTCGAGGACCTTCGTGTGCGCGCCGGGAAACGCGCGCACGCGAAAGCCCGCGATCGGCCGCGCCACGTCGGCATGATCGTCGGCGCGCGTGGGGCCGGCGACGATCGCCAAGATGCACGCGATGCGTCGGACCAAAGCCCAAAGCCCGAAGCCCAAAGCTTTCCCAGTCTACTTCTTCTTGCCGGGCAGGATGTTCATGAGCTTGCAGATGATGCCGAGCATGATCTCGTCGGCGCCGCCGCCGATCGACAGCAGGCGCGTATCGCGATAGGCGCGTGCCGCGACGTTGTCCCACGTGAAGCCCATGCCGCCCCAGTACTGCAGGCAGCTGTCGCTGCACTCGCGTGCGAGCCGTCCGGCCTTGAGCTTCGCCATCGACGCGAGCATCGTCACGTCGGTGCCGCCGATGTACTCCTCGACGGCGCGGTAGCACAGCGCGCGCAACGCCTCGATCTCGGTGCGCAGCTCGGCGAGCCGGAAGTGGATCACCTGGTTGGCGATGAGCGGCTGGCCGAACGTCTGGCGCTCCTTGCAGTACTCGATCGTCGCCTCGATCAGGTGCTCCATGCCGCGCAGCGTGCCGACGGCGCCGCACAGGCGCTCTTCCTGGAACTGCACCATCTGCATCATGAAGCCCATGCCTTCGCCGCCGACGCGATACCGCTGGGGCACGCGCACGCCTTCGAAGTAGATCGGGCAGGTGTCGCTCGCGCGCATGCCGAGCTTGTCGATCTTCGGGCCGATCGTGACGCCCTTGAGCTTGGTCGGCACGATCACGATCGACTTGTTCGCGTGAACCTTACCCTCCCCGGTGTTCACGAGCAGGCACAGCCAGTCGGCCTGCGCGGCGTTCGTGATCCACATCTTCGAGCCGTCGATGATGTAGTCGTCGCCGTCCTTGCGCGCGGTCGTCTTGATCGCGGCGACGTCCGAGCCGCCCGAGACTTCCGACACCGCGATCGACGCGACGACCTCGCCCGCGATCGCCGGCGCGAGGAACTCGCGGCGGAGCTCGTCGGAGCCCCAGCGCGCGAGCGCGGGCGTGGCCATGTCGGTTTGCACGCCGAGCGCCATCGGGATCGCGCCGGCGTGGCAGTTGCCGAGCTCCTCGGTGACGACCATCTGGTACGAGTAGTCGAGGCCCATTCCGCCGAACGCTTCGGGCTTGTTCACGCCGAGCAATCCGAGCCGGCCCGCCTTCTTGAACACCTCGTGCGCCGGAAACGCGCCGTCGCGCTCCCACGCTGCAACGTGCGGATTGATCTCCTTGTCCACGAACTCGCGAACGGTCCGGCGCAGCTGCGTGTGCTCTTCGGTGAATCGCATCTCTCCCGACGGTAGCCCACGTGTAAGCAAGTGTCATCTCGGTAAGCAAGCCCGCATCGCTGTCGCGGCGTAAGACATGCACACCGGTTGCACAGGCGCGAACCGGCTGGAATCCGTACGGAAGAAATTGGTTTGAACAGCAACGATCTCGTGAGAGCTTCGATCGCCGCGGGAGTCCCCGCCGAGAGGTAGAGCTTGCTGCCGATCATCCTGAAAGTTCGTTTGGCTACAGCGGCGATGGCGGCGTGGAGTGGGGCGGCATCGCCGGCTCCGATGCCGGCTCAGGAGGTGGCGGTGGTGCTGGCGGGGCAGACGGCTGCTCCGGTCGAGCTGACCTTCTACGACGAGAACGATCACCAGGCGGGCGATCTCGCGATCTGGCGGGATGGCGCGACCGATCCGGAGACCGCGGCGATGGTGAAGCGGCTGTTCCGCTGCCGCACGACGTACCGCCAGAAGCTGCTGGCGCAGAAGACGCTCGCGATGCTCGCGGATGTCGCCGACCACCACGAGGGTCGCGTCATCGAATACGTGTCCGGATACCGCGTCGGCTCGAACGAGTCGGCTACGTCGCCTCATCGCGACGGCCGCGCGCTCGACTTCCGCATCCGCGGCGTGCCGCTGCGCGAGATCCGCGACTACGTGTGGAAGACGTACACCGACGTCGGCGTCGGTTGGTACCCGAGCGAGCAGTTCGTCCACATCGACACGCGGCCGAACCTCCACGACACGTCGTGGACGTTCCTGCGCGGCGTGAACCACTACCATCCGTGGTGGGCCGAGCAGGTGCGCCAGCCCGAGGTCGCGACCGCGCCCGTGGCCGAGCGCCGTCCCGGGTCCTGACTGATGATGTGATGGTCGTCGGCCGCTTCGCACCGTCGACCACGGGCGAGGCTCACCCCGGCACGCTGCTGTCGGCGCTGCTGGTGTGGCTCGACGCGCGCTCGCGCGGCGGCCGCGTGCTGCTGCGGTTCGAGGATCTCGATCGCACGCGCGTGCGGCCGGGCTGGGCGGCCGAGCTGTCCGACGCGCTCGCCTGGCTCGGGCTCGACTGGGACGAGACGATCGTGCAGAGCGCGCGCGCGACCGCGCACGAGGCCGCGCTCGATCGGCTCGCCGCGGCCGGACGGTTGTATCCGTGCGCGTGCTCGCGGACCGTGACCCGGGGTCGTAGCGGCGGGCGGCGCGCGCCCGACGGCGGCTGGGCCTACGACAACCGGTGCCGCGATCGCGCGCTGCCGGCCGGCGGCTGGCGCGCGGCCGAGACCGCGGTACGCGCGCGCTTGCCCGACGAGCGCGTCGAGCTCGTCGACCTCGGAGGGCTCGATCTCTCGCAGACGCCGGCGCGCGCGATGGGCGATCCGATCGTGCGGCGGCGCGACGGCGTGATCGCCTACCAGCTCGCGGTGGTGGTCGACGACGCCGACGAGCAGGTCACCGACGTCGTGCGCGGCCGCGACATCGCGCCGAGCACCGCGACGCAGGTGCTGCTGCAGCGCCTGCTCGACCTGCCGACGCCACGCTATCGCCACCACTTCCTGCTGCTCGAGGGCGCCGGCGGCGGCAAGCTCGCGAAGCTGCACGGCTCGATCCCGTGGTCGGCCGTGCGCGCGAGCCACCGCGGCGACGAGCTGTGCGGCATCCTCGCGCACGCGGCGGGGCTCGCCGCCGAGCCGGAGCCGTGCACGCCGCGCGACATGCTCGCGAGCTTCGATTGGGCCAAGGTCACGAGGCGCGATCGGATCGCGCGCTGGGACGGCGCGCTGCGAATTCAGTAGCGCACGCCGATCTCCATCACCGTTTCGCGCCACTCCGCGCGCGCGCCGACGGTGAACGGCAGCCAGCGCAACGCGACATCGACGAGCGCGACCGGCTGCCAGCTGTCGAAGCTCGAATACTTCACGCCGGCGCCGAGCGAGAGCCACGACGATCGATTCGCGAGCACGACTTGCGCGAGCGCAGCAGTCGCTCCCCATTCGTTGGTACCGGTACGTCGGCTCCAGTCGCCGCGCAGCTCGGCGACGAGCGGGCGCTCGGCGAATGCGATCGGCGCGCCGAGCCCGACCGCGACCGACGGCTCGACGTGCCCGTCGTACCAGCTCGTGCCGCCGCGCAGCTCGGCGAGCCAGCGCGGAAAGCTCGGCGGCGGCTCCTCGCGTCGCGCGAGCGGATCGTCGAGGCGCACGCCGGCGTCCTCGCAGCTACGCGTGAACTTGCAATCGAGCATCGGTGGGTGCTGCACCGCCGGTGGCGGCGCGGTGTCCGCGACCACGCCGGCGTTTTCCTCGCCGAAGTCGACATGGCCGGTACCGGGCGCGGCCGCTGCGCGCGGCGCGTCGAGCACGATCGTCGCGCGCGTGCGCGGCTTGACGTCGACCGCGGACACGCCGCTGCCGGCGCGCACCTCGTGGCGGCCAGCGCGCACCCACACGGTCGCGGGGGTGGTCAACTGCTCGCCGGGCAGCGAATCGATCTCGGCCGTGACGCCGGGCGGATCGCTGACGATCGCGAGCTGCGACAGCTCGCTCGCGTCGAGGCGCTTCTTGACCGCGCGCTCGGCGGCATCGCCGCAGCCATCGAGGTAGAGCGCGGCGCGCGGCAGGTCGCCGCGCGCCGCATAGCGCGCGCCGGCCTCGCAGCGCTCGGGCGACGGATCCGCGGCCGCGGCGGTCGCGGCGGAGAGCATCGCCGCACACATCCACGCTCTCATGCCATGGAGGATGACACGCGAAAGCAGCTTCGGTTGCGATCGAGGTGCAGCGATCGAGCGAGTGCGACGCACGAGCCACCACGGGCCGAGGAAGTGCCACGATAGGGGCCGTGGATCCGCGCGAAGCCACCGTGCGCCGGCTGCTCGACCGCTATCTCGTCGAGATCGTCGAAGCCTACGAGCTGTGCCCGTGGGCGCGCGCGGCGCGGCTGGGCGGCGAGCTCGCGATCGCCGTGCTGTGGGGACAACCGGAGCTCGACGACTGGGCCCGTGCCGCCGAGCGCGCGCTCGCCGGGCCGCACACGCGGGTCGCGATGATCGTCGCGCCCGAGTGGAGCGGTGCGCCCGCCGAGCTACGCGCGCTGCGCGATCGCGTCGCCGCGCGCGTCGCCACGGCCGGCGTCGCCGATTTTCACCCCGACGCCGCGCTCGAGCTCGCGACACCCGCCAAGCTCGTGCCGTTCCTGCGGCGCGCGCCCGATCCGCTGCTCCAGCTCGTGCCGCTCGCGCTGCTCGACAGCGTGCGCGCGTCGCCGGCGCCGCCCGATCTCGCCGCGCAGGCGCGCATGCTCGGCGGCGCCGAGGCCCCACCGCGCGGCACCGTCGCCGATCGCATCGCCGCCGCGAACCACGCGCGCGTCGCCGCCGATCCCGACGCGATCGCCGCGCGCTTCGCGGCGATCGCCGACGATCGCGCGCGCAGCTACGCGGACGTGGGGATCAATGCGTCCCGACGACCTCGATGATCAGGTGCCCGGTGGCGCCCGCGGTCGTCGTGGTCTCCGGCGCCGAGTCGCCACAGCCGACCGACGAGATGTAGCCGGGGTGCTTCTCCGTGCTCGTCGTCGCGCCGATGTAGAAGTAGCCGGTGTTGTGAATGTCGGGCGCGAC
>DATJXL010000095.1:0-8257 GCA_035500135.1 Kofleriaceae bacterium | reverse complement strand
CGAGAGTGTTGAGTTTTGACTCTAACGCCCCGACGTTCGTATCCCAAGAGTGGCCTGAGACGACGCGGTTCTTGTTGGCGGAAGAGGAGACCGGCAAGCGATTTAGGAAACTGGTCTCGGCTCGAGTGGTTGATGACAGTGCTTACCGATGGATTGTCGACAATGGAAGCGCGCAAACCGTCATTGACACTGCGGTTGCCGATTATCGTGAACACGGAAACGAACGTCGGCTGTCGTTGGCGGCATCCCTCCTCGGGGACATGGGACTACATGCGGCTGAGTCACTCAGGAGACTCTTTTCAACTGGCGCTGCCGAATCTGAATACTTTGTCGATGTTGCATTTTGTGCTCGAGACATCCTCCCGGGCGAGCTCGCTCAGATTGCGTACACCCTCGCGACCAATCCTCACGCTGATGTGCGTCGAAGGCTTCTTACCAACCTGCATGAGCATGATCGCATTGACGCTCGACTTGTACTTAGAACATTGTGCGATGACGAAGAGGAGGACATCGCGTGTCTCGCGCGCGAACTCTTTTCAAGCATCTCATAGCTACGATTCGAGGGAGGCAGCCCTCATTTGTCAGAGTGCTTGAGGGCGGTGAATCGCACTGGTGGTGCGATCTTGCCGACCCGGCAAAGTTGGAGACGTTGGCGAAGCATCTTCTATCCAACGACGAGGTGGAACACAGTGTCTTTTGCGCTTCAACAGCTCGGGACGAGATGCACGCTGCTGCGGCTTACTGTTCTTCGCTAAAGCGAAACAACGTTCCGTCGAGACTCTACATCGCCCGTCTTTATCCCATTGACTGCCGCGGACTCAGTGCGACGTTTATATCGTGCCAGGGAGAGACGGGTATTGAGCCGGTCGATTCATGGCATCACGACCTGAAGACACACGACCATGCGACGCGCTGCGAGATCGTGCGAAGAGTGGCGCATGCTCTACAACACGGAGATGACCGACTTCGGATTATTAGTAAGCTTCAAATCGAGCACTGCATGAAACGGTTTCTGTCGACGTCTGATGGGTTCTCGGCGACCCACGCGGCGATCGCTAACTGCAAGAAGGCGATGCGTATTGTGTGAACGATGATCGATCGATCGCCCTCGCGTACGAGCCCAAAGCGCGGGCGTTTGGTAGGTCTCGGATCGCCGCCAACGCACCGGATCAGTGGGGGCCGTGGCGGGGAATGAGGAATCGGTCTCGGACGCGATGTCCGAGCGAGTCGAGATCTCGGTATAGGCTGAACTGATCCATGTCGAGAAAGGTCTTAAGATGGCGTGCCGCATATACTGCGGTGTCGCGTGAGATCGCGATCCTCTGCAGCGCGTCGGACTGGGCCTCCAACGGCTCTGAGGACTGACCATGAACGGTGAAGCGTCCTTCCTGGCGGTCGATGCGCGGGTTCCTCCAAGGGATCAACGCTGGGAGGGGTCTTGCGTACGGCCAAGTGTTCTCGAGCAGGAATGCGCGATGATAGTCTAGCGCTGGATCAAGGGTGAGATCACCAATGGTGTTGCGCTTCGCTGCCTCGCGCGTGAGGAGATAGGGATTGAGGATCCACAGTGCGGGCTCTGGCAGGTCGCGTGTCACGTCGAAGAGCTTGTCCTGCTCGTCGTTCCCGCCGCGAAAACAGCCCGCCTTCTCGCCCTGTGCGACGTACTTGCCTACGGCAAAGAACAGGCCTGTCGAAAGCGTGGAGGTCCAATCGAGGAGGCGCGTCGGAACCGAATAGTGCTGCATGTCGGCAAGCACCAACCACGATGAAGAATGCTGGACGGAGCCTGTGCGGACTCGCCACTCATTATAGGCGTCGAGTTCCCCGTAGTGCAGTCCTTCGAGACATGCCTTTCGGGTTTGCAACGCGGTCAGTCGCGCGTTGATCTGCGCCTTTTCGATCCGTAACTCGTCGTGGGTTCCGCTCAACAACAGCCGCAGCGTGATCGCGGCTGGATCAGTTGCTAGGACGCCTTTTGTCTTCGCAAGCTCCCAGAACTGCGCCTTGTTATTGTGAAGGCGCTGGGCGATCGACTTTAGCCTCGAACCGATATCGGAGAGTTCCTTTTGGATGCGCACGATCTTGGCGTGGCGATCCATGTCGATATGGTCTGCTATGCGCAGCAGCGACGGCCTAAGAGCCCACGTCGCGTCGGCTTGGCCGCGAAACCACGCGTGCGAGAACGAGCAACGCAGCTCGTGCCTCGCGTGGGCGATACGATCGAGGAGTTCGAGCCAGCCGCGTGCGGCATCCTTCCAGCGATCTGACACGTGGACCATGAAGGATTTGAACCCCCGACCTTCACCGCGTAAACGATGACGCTCTACCGAGCTGAGCTAATGGCCCCTGAGTAGCACGTACCAGTAACGGGCGCCGATCCGCAACTTCCGCCACAGATCTCGGCTGCGCCCCAAGCGTAGCGCGCACTGTGATCGACACATCGACGTCTCCGGTGGCTGTACCTACGGACTCTCGATGACAAATCGCGACCGAAAAAGAAAAGGTCACCGCCCAATCGACGCGCTCGCTAACTACGCGAAACGTGTTTGGCCAGATTTTGGCCAGCGATCTGGTTCAGGACGATATCTCCGACGGACGTCGCGGATCGGAGGAGGGTTGAAGTTGCGGGAAGGATTGCAAGGCGACGATGTTCATGATGTTTTCGTCTCTTCTCACAAGCTTCGAAACCCTCCTCCGGAGCTTAGAAGATACTGATGTTACAGTAGATTTTGTCTTCTGGACCAAAGATGGACCAAGGCGCTTGGTCTCCTTCTTGTGGTTCCGGGACGTTCCGTCGCCGGCCGCAGCGATCGGCAGCGCGATCACGTTGTCGCAGGGATCGCCGAGACGGACGATCTTGAGCTTCGCGACCTCCCCGCAGGTCTCGATCCAGTGGTCGCCTCGATCGTAGAAGTCGATGCCGTCTCGCTGCGGCTTCGTGTGCGTCACCCGGTCACGGATGATGTCGCGGTTCGCGCCGTCCTCGACCGCAAGCGTGACGAACGTCGCACGTGTGTCGTAGTGCCGACGGTGGCGCCACCCGAGCTCGGCGAGATCAACTTCAACCCAGCGCTTGCGCATGTAGTAGTCCGGTCGAAATGGTTCACCGGTCTTCTGCGTGCGTGCATCCGCATCCGCGGGCGAAAGCGGAAGGATCAGATCGTCAGGCGTCGGAGGGCGCCCCATCATCTGCTCCCAGCCCGTCAGCTTCCATTCAGCGAGGATCGCCGCGAGCGTCGGATGCACCGGAACAACGCGGATAGGACCGGTCTTCGTTCCTTTTTCGCGATCGAGATCCGCGTTGTACGAGCGGCAAATGACCAGGCTGCCGAGTGGCTGCCTGGTTGGGTCGTAACGATGCCAGCGCAAAGCTGCCGCCTCACTCGGCCGCGTACCGGCGAGGAACTCGATCGCGTACTGCACGCGACGGTCCCACGGGATCTTGTGCAACGAGATCATCGTTTGAACTTCATCGCGCTCGTACAGCGCGAGCTTACGCCATTCGGGATCGGCATCGGCCTTCTTGCCGAGGTGGCGCTCATCGAGTCTTGCTGGCGCGCGCTCGGTATGACCCGCAAGCTCGGCATCGTCCATCATCAGCGCCCAGACGCCGTGGATATTGTGCATCGTGCGGCCGGCGCGCTGCTTGCCCGTCGCTTCACTCGTTGCCTTACGGATCTTCTTGAACATCGCAACGACGTGCGGTGTTCGGACGTCGCCGACGAGCATGTCCCCGATCTCAGGGACGACGAGGGTTACGAGCCATCCCTTGTTTCGCTTCCAATCGACGATGCCGCGATCGCGTTGATCATCTGACCAGTCGTCGACCCACCGCCGCACGGTCATCGCGGCAACGCCAGTGGCGCGCTCCGCTTCGATGGCGCGCTCAGTCTTCGCGATCCACTCCTCGACCTCCTTGCGCCCCTTCGGCGTGTTGTCGATGCCGGTCGCGTGGCGTTCGTGTTTGCCGGTGACGCTCTTGACCTTCGCGTACAGCTTCGTCCCACGCACTAGTATCGATCCCATCGTTACTTGCCTCCTTTACGCGGGACGGGGCGTTGCGCGCGCTTCTTGCGTCCGCCAGCTGTTCCGCGACGACGAGCGCGCAATCGACAAGGCACCGAGCAGTAGCGCGCGTCCCGCCGCAGTGAGCCGGGGAGCGGCATGCCACAACCCGGACATACCCGGGACGGATCGGGTGGGATCGGATCTACATCTGCCGCAGCCGATCCGATCAGATCCGCGAGCCGGCGGGACACGCGTCGCAGCGCAGCCGTTGCGTGGGCGATGTCGGCTGCCGGAAAGCGCACGCAATCGATCTCGAGCCACCAAGCGTGCGCCCACCGCCATGCTTCGCCAGAGCCCACGATCTCGTCGCCGCGGCGACGTCGAGTCGGTTGTGACCACGACATCGGGCCGGCAAGCGCGGCGAACACAATTGCCTCCAGGGGCGACGCGAACATGATGTACGCGGCGCTTGTCTCCTTCGTCTGATCGGCGTTGCCTTGGCAGGAGTTGAGCGTTCGCAGACCGACTCGCCAGCACTCTTTGATCAGTGGTGCGATCTTCTCGTCGACCTCGACACGCGGATCGCGCATCGCCGGTGGCATCACTATTACGCGCGGACGATGCTCGCGTACGTAGATCGCTCGCATGGTCACCCTACTTGCCTCCATTACGCGCGATGCGACGCTGCTTGCGCGCCGTCTTCCTGAGCACCCACTCTGCGAACTCGCGGACCACCCGCGCTTCGTGAGGACGCAATTCGGACCGCGTTACTTCGGTAACGATGAAGCTCGCTTCGAGCGTCGCGATCACCACGTCGGCAACCGTGCGCTGATCGCGCACGGCCTCACGCTCGATGGCGCGCTTGAGCGCGATCGGAACGCGCACCGACAAGCGGGTGTCCCTCGTCGTAGTTCCCTTGCGATTCACTCCCGAAATGTCTCCCATAAGGAGGACATTTGAACAACCCGAAAGTAGGGGCAGCCTGGCTGCTGCCACGTGGGATGTGCCCGGCTACGCTGCCCAGCCTACGTCTCGCGCGGCTTCTTGTCCGCTTCTGCTTCGCGAAGTCCGAGCATCAGCAACCAGGTCGACACGCCGAGCCCCTTCTTCTCGGCCGCACCAACGAGAATCGCCTTCTGCTCGCTCGTGAGCCGAACAGGGATGACGGCTTCCTTTCGGGAAGCCTTTCTTCTTTTCTTGGTACGGGCGGCCACGTCGGCATTGTGCATACAAAAGGCACACATAGCAAATTCAGTTGACGTGTATTCCTGTCGTATATACATTAGGAATATGACACCCGGCACTCGACAGGCCCGCGGCCTCGATCTAGCGAAAGCAAAACACCAGCACTTCCACCGAATCGACGAGGACAGGTGGATCGTTCCGAGCGCTACGTGCTCGCAGCACGCCTACCTCGTCGATGCCTCTCGATCGACATGCACATGCCCTGACTCCGAGAGAGGAGCGAAGTGCAAGCACCTCTGGGCCGTCGCGTACGTCCAGAACAAGATCACGCTCATCGACGGAACGCAGCTCAAGCCGCCGCCCGTCACGGACGCTACGGATCTGGAGACCATCTCCGACGTTGGAGAAGCGTCGTGAGGTCGGAACAGCGCGTTCTCGACGAGAAGTTCGACGGCAACGAGCGCCGGTTCCAGACCTTTGTTCGCACTGACGAGGAGTGCCGCCGAACGGTCTTGCAGTCCGCCGGCCTCGACGTCGGCGACGCTGCGATCGTCCCGTTCAAGGCGCGCTACTACGGCGCGCCCGATTTCGCTTGTGCCGTGTCCGGTGGCCGCTTGGCCGTCGTCGAGCTCTGCTTCACCCTGCACGCGCGTCACGCTGCGAAGGACCTCCTCTACCTGGTGGATCCGGGGAGCTGGAACGTCGCCGGACTCGTCTGGGTTTGCGACTCGGTCTCGACGTCGGTCCTCGCGATGATCCGGCACTACGCGGCGAAGTTCGGGCTCGACAAGCGAGTCTCGCTCGAGGTCCTCGTGCCACAGGTCGGGCGCTTCGACGGCCCACCACCGCTGCGCTTCGCATTCGATCCACAGCTCCGGGATCTCCGCGCTGGTAGCCCGCGAAATGCTCGCGACGGCGCCACCGTTTTTCGAGGGCTGACCGAGCTGTACCGGACATCGGACGAGATCGACACCCCCGCGCTGGCCCGGCTGTTCGGGGTCAGCGATACGTGGGTCACGCAACATGCATCGAAACCGACGAAGAAACACGCTGCGCGCCTCGCCTCCAAGCTAGGGCCGAACGGCACGCAGTTGCGGGGGGCCGACGGGCGCTTCCTATTCGACCTCGAGCACGTGTCCGAGTACGTCTTGGATCTTGAGCACCTCGTCACGCAGCAGGAAGCGCCGCACTTGGTGGGCGCGACGCTTACCCTCGTCAGCGCCAGGGATCCGCGAATTGGCCCCGAGTGGATGACGCTTGAGGCGTTCCGGCGCGAGACGCCGACCAGGCAGTACGCCGCGATCAAGCGCCAGCTCGGCACGCCGGTCGCCTTCTGCATCAGCAGCTCCGGGCTCGGCTACAGCCTGCTCTGGCCTGCGGAGCGGCGGGGCGCACTACGTCTGCATGCGGCGTAACCAAAGCGTTGCCATGCCTAACTTCACAGACCAACTCCAGCGGGCTCGCCGTCGCGCGAAGCGCTACGCGTCGCGCCGGTCGATGCCCGCGTTCGATCTGTTCGGCGACGCGCTCGTCGACTACGCGCACAACCTGCTCGTCCTCGGGCATTGGAGCAAGGATGGCTACGAGAGCCTGACAACGCTGAATCAATGCGCGCTCGCCGCACACGTCACGGATCGCCTTGCCGCCGCACGCGCAGCGCACTACGGCGAAGCGATGATCATCATCTCGGATCGCGTCGTCGAGGCCGGCCAGCGCAAGTTCCTCATCATGCACGAGTGCGGTCATCTCGTGCTCGAGCACCCGCTCATGCCGCCGCACAAGCTCGACGAGGCCGGGCCGTCGCGGCGCACGCCGGATCACGTGCGCGACTACGAGGCCGAGGCGAACGCGTTCGCGAGCGAGCTAACGATGCCGCACGTCATCGTGCATCGTTGGTGCCGCGCGACACCGGTGAACCTCGACATGCCGTGGCGCATCGCGAGCGCGTTCGGGATGACGATCCTCGCGAGCGCGATCCGCTTCACGGAGCTGTCGCCCGAGCTATCGACGACGAATGCGATCGAGAACCTGATGGGTTCCGTGCGCGACCTCACGCGCCGAGTGAAACGCTGGCGTGACAGGCAGATGACTGTGCGCTGGACAGTGACCGCCGTGTCCGATGCTGCGCGCCGCTTTCGTCGAGTCACCGGCGCGCACGACGGAATGCACAAGCTCGTTCGTGCACTCGAGCGCCACGAGGAACGCGGCGTCGGAAGCACTTCAGGATCGACTTCGTGACATCGCCAACCGCGACGACCGGGACGATCGAGTTCAATCGAGCATCCGGCGGCGCCGTTTACCTCGATGTCACATACCAGGGAACAACGACCGCGTATGGGCCGCCGCTCTCCGTCGTATTCGAAATCTCGACTGGATTCCCAATCTGACTAGTGCGGTGTTGCACACCGGAGTCAGCTCGCGTACAGATCGCTCCAGGCCGCCACCAGATTCAACAGCGCGCGAGACGTCGCCCCGGCGGCGATCTACAAGCGTGTCTCGACGCCGGGGCAGACGATGAGGCGGCGATGGGCCAGCTAAGAAGCTGGATCTACTTTAGGCATCCGGTCGCAAGCAACCAGGCAACACTACAGGCATCTCGTTCGATTTCGTACCGTCGGGAAGCTCGACGATGATCTCGTATTCACCAGAAGGCGCAGGACCTGCCGAGTCCGTTTGCGTGTCCCAGAGCGCGTACGGACTCAGCACGGCATCGCATCCGTCGCACAAACTCCATGGGGATGCAGCGACCTCGTCGGTGACCCCGGATGGAATTGGATTGTCCATCACCAGCTCCCCGGAGGCATCGGTGACTCGAAGTTCTGTAAAGAACAAGAGCGGCCCTGGCCCAGTCGCATTGCCCGGGCCCTTATTGTAGACGCCGCCCGTGGCCACCACCCATGCCTGAGGAATGCCATTGGTGGTCTGGAGACAACCGGGCACGAGCTCGAGGTGTACAAACACTGTGGGATTGTCTGCGCACCCTGCGATTATCGTAGAGAGTACGATGCAGTCTGCCAGCTTCAAGGACAGGTCCTTGCAGGAGTGGTGACGGTGTTCTCGAGGG
>DATJXL010000094.1:0-6909 GCA_035500135.1 Kofleriaceae bacterium | reverse complement strand
GGATCGATCGCGTCCTCCTTCGTGCGCCGGCCCGCGCCGAGCACGAGCGCGGCGATGCCGAGCGCCTCGCTGTCGATCGCGACCACGCGGCCGGGCGGCAGCGCGAGCTCGTCGCGCGACGCCGACTTCGGCAGCACGCTGCCGGGCGAATCGCACACGCGCGGGTCGCCGCCCTGCGCGCGCACGACCGCGCGAAACTTCTCGAGCGCCGAGCCATCGGCGAGCGCCTGCTCGATGCGCGCGCGGCCCGCGTCCGGATCGCGGACGACTCCGCCGAGCACGAGCATCTCGCCGCCGAGCACGCCGACCAGCTCGCGGGTGTCGGCGGGGCCGCCGCCGCGCAAGACCTCGATCGACTCGCGGATCTCGAGCGCGTTGCCGATCGTGCGCCCGATCGGTGCCTCCATGTCGGTGAGCACGCACGCGATCTTCTTGCCGGCGCGGGTCGCGATCTCGCGCATCATCGCGCACAGCTCGCGCGCGCGCTCGATCGTCTTCACGAACGCGCCGCGCCCGACCTTGCAGTCGATCACGAGGCCGTCGATTCCCTCGGCGAGCTTCTTCGACATGATCGAGCACGCGATCATCGGCAGCGACTCGACGGTCGCGGTCACGTCGCGCAGCGCGTACAGCTTCTTGTCGGCGGGCGCGACGCGCGCGGTCTGGCCGATCAAGCAGCAGCCGATCGACTCGACCAGCTCGGCGAACTTCTCGACCGGCAGATCGACGCGAAAGCCCGGGATGCTCTCGAGCTTGTCGAGCGTGCCGCCGGTGTGGCCCAGGCCGCGGCCGCTCACCATCGGCACCGCGACGCCGCACGCCGCGACCGCGGGCGCGAGCGGGATCGAGATCTTGTCGCCGACGCCGCCGGTCGAGTGCTTGTCGATCTTCGCGCGCGCGACGCGCGACAGATCGATCACATCGCCCGAGCGCGTCATCGCATCGGCCCACGTCGCGAGCTCGCGCGCGTCGAGCCCGCGCCAGAACACCGCCATCATCATCGCGGCGGCCTGGTAGTCCGGGATCGAGCCGTCGGTCACGCCCGCGACGAACGCGCGGATCTCGTCGTCGGCGAGTGCGCCGCCGTCGCGTTTCTTGCGGATGAGCTGGACCGCCAGCATCGCCAGTGCGCGCACCGTAACAGATGCGCGCGGCCGGGAGTGGGGCGCGGAGTCGGCTAGTAGCCCTTCGCCTTGCCGTCGCTCTTCGTGCCCGAGACGATCGCGACGCTCGCGCTCGCGCCGATCCGGTTCGCGCCGGCCTGCGCCATCTTGATCGCGTCTTCGGCCGTGCGCACGCCGCCCGATGCCTTGACGCCGAGCTCGCCGCCGACGATCGAGCGCATGAGCTGGACGTCCTCGACGGTGGCGCCACCCTTGCCGAACCCGGTCGACGTCTTGACGAACGCGGCGCCTGCCAGCTTCGACAGCGACGACGCGATGATCTTCTCCTCGTGCGTGAGCGCGCTGGTCTCGAGGATGACCTTGACGCCCGCCGGCGAGCTGGCCTTGACGACCCGGCAGATATCCTCGAACACGGTCTCGTAGTCGCGCGACTTGAGCGCGCCGATGTTGATGACCATGTCGATCTCGCGCGCGCCCTGGCGCACCGCCTCGCGCGCCTCGTACGCCTTCGCGGTCGGCGTCATCGCGCCGAGCGGGAACCCGACCACGGCACACACCATCACGTCGGTGCCGGACAGCAGCGACTTGCACAGCGGCACCCACGTCGTGTTCACGCACACCGACGCGAAGCGATGCTTGCGCGCTTCCTCGCACAGCTTCACGACCTCGTCGCGCGTCGCCTCGGGTTTGAGCAGCGTGTGATCGATCAGCTTGCCGAGATCGGCCGGCACCTCGCCGACGCCGGGCATCGCGCCGACGCGCTCGGCGCCGACGCCTTCCATCGCGCGCACCGACCACGGCCGCCGTACGACGCACGAGCCGCAGCTCGCGCAGTCTTCGCCGGGCGCGGTGTCGTCGTCGCACGGGCCGCGATCGCGCGGCAGCACGGCGAGCTTGGCCGCCGGTCGCGTGCCGAGCCGTTCCTGCACGCGCTGCGTGATCATCTCGACCAGGCGGTCGACTTCGGACATGCGCGCACTATATCTCGCTTGACAACGCGGCTGCTAATTGGTAACCAAGTGGTCACTCATTAAATGGCGCGCGCGAAACCCGACCACGACGTGTTCCGAGCGATCGCCGACCCGACCCGGCGGGCGATCCTCGACCGCTTGCGTGCCGGGCCGACCCCGGTCAACGAGCTCGCCGCAGACTTCGAACAGACCCGCCCGGCGATCTCGAAGCACCTGCGCGTGCTGCGAGCGTCCCGGCTCGTCACCGAGGCGCGCGTCGGCCGCGAGCGGCTGTACTCGCTCGATCCCGCTCCGCTCGCCAAGGCGCTGGCCTGGCTGGAAGGCTACCGCGCGTTCTGGCAGCGCAACCTCGACCACTTGAAGCGTTACCTGGAGGATACATGAGAGCGCAACGCAGCGCGGCCGCGATCGCGGACGCGAGCATCGGCACGATCCTGGCGCGCGTCGACATCGCCGCCGCACCCGAGCGCGTGTTCCGCGCGCTGACCACGAGCGAGCTCGTGAAGTGGTGGGGTCACGACGATTACCGCACCACCAAGTTCGAGATCACGCTCGCGCCGGGCGGCCGCTGGCGCAGCGACGGCGTCGGCAGGAACGGCCCGTTTCACGTCGGCGGCGAGGTGCTCGAGGTCGACGCGCCGAAAAAGCTCGTCTACACGTGGGAGCCGTCGTGGCAGCCCGGGGAGAAGACGAAGGTGACGTACACGCTCGATGCGATCGACGGTGGCACGCGCGTCACGGTCTGCCACAGCGGCTTCGCGACGGCGGCATCGTGCCAGAACCACACCAACGGCTGGCCGCGCGTGCTCGACCTGCTCGGCAAGCACTGCGAGCCGGCGGCCGATCCGCGGTACTTCCTGCTGCGCCTGATCCCGCCGCGCGCGACGTTCGCCCAGGACATGTCGGCCGACGAGCGCGCGGTGATGACCGCGCATGGCGTGTACTGGCGCGAGCAGCTCGCGGCCGGCACGGCGATCGCGTTCGGGCCCGTGCTCGATCCGGCCGGCGCGTGGGGGCTCGGGCTCGTGCGCGCGCGCGACGAGGCCGAGGTGCGCGCGTTCGCGGGCAAGGATCCGGCGTTGACGTCGAATATCGGCATGCGCTACGAGCTGGTGCCGATGGCGACGCTGGTCGCGTGAGCGCGGCGGCTACAGATCCTTCGCCATCCGGAACGTCACGTCCTTCTGCTCCTTGTCGGGACGCGTCTCGTTCTTGCCGTGCTGGCGGACCACGCGCTTGCCCTCCGGCGACTCGACCCATTCGTACAGCCCGTCGACGACGACCACCCCGGGCGTCACCGTCGCGCGATCCCACTCGTCGGAGCGCAGCAGGCGGCCGCCCTGGGTCTGCGCGTACGAGCGCGCGCCATCGTAAGTGACCATCACGACCGCGTCGCCGGAGACGCCCGGTTGCTCGTGCTTCGCGAACAGCTCGCGAAACGCGCCGGCCGTGACCGGCTTGTCGCCGACGTAGAACCACGGCGTTCCGTCGGGGTGGTGTACGAGCACCATCCCGTACGGCACGTGCGGTGCGGTGTCCGCCGAGCCGGTGCTGCCGGTGCCGGCGCCGCCGCCACCCGGATCGGGATCGGTCTTGCCGGTCGTGGCGTCGGCGTCGTTGCCGTGCTGCAGGTAGACGACGAGGCCCGCCACGAACACCGCGATCGACGCGAGCGTCACGACGACGAGCCACGCGGGAAAGCCGGTGCGCGCCGGCTCGGCGACGGCCGCGTCGTCGTCGTCGTCGCCGAGCGACGCGCTCGGGCCGGTCGGGATCTGGATGTTCGGGCGCGAGCGCTCGCGCGTCGACACGATGATCTCGGGCACCGCGCTCGGATCGAGCCGCGCGAGGATGCCGGTGAGCATCTGGATGAGCTCGGCGTAGCTCGGCCGGTCGGCCGGCTTCTTCGCCATCATTCGCTTGGTGACCTCGGCGAGCTCGCGATCGACGCTCGGATTCGTCACCGCGGCGTCGGGCGGCGGGTTGCGCAGGTGGCGCGCGACCACCTTCAGGTACTTGTCCTCGGCCGGCTTGCCGGTGCGAAACGGCGGGATGCCGGTGAGCAGGAAGTACAGCGAGCCGCCGAGCGCGTAGATATCGACGCGCTCGTCGATCGGCTCGCCGCGCGCCTGCTCGGGCGCGATGTAGTCGGGCGTGCCGACGACGACCCCCATCGCGGTCAACGCCGGCTCGCTGCCGGGATCGACCGGCTTCGCGAGCCCGAAGTCGGTGACCTTGACCTTGCCGTCGGCGAGCCGCACCAGGTTCGACGGCTTGACGTCGCGATGGATGAGGCCGGCCTTCGCGGCGGCG
This sequence comes from Kofleriaceae bacterium, assembly GCA_035500135.1. GTDB lineage: Bacteria > Myxococcota_A > Polyangia > Haliangiales > Haliangiaceae > JABFXX01. The sequence continues at coordinate 2,501 of DATJXL010000094.1, read as the reverse complement.
GCGAGGCCCTGCGCGGCGTCGAGCACCGCGTGCGTCGCCTCGATCGACGTGAGCGGGCCCTTCTTGTCGACCGCGGCGCCGAGGTCGGTGCCCTCGAGGAACTCCATCGCGATGTACGGCCGCTCGTCGAAGCTGCCGATCGCGAACACCTGGACGACGTTCGGGTGGCTGATCGCGGCGACCGCGCGGCCCTCGCGGCCGAACCGCGCGCGCAGCTCGGGGCTGTCGCGGTGCTTCTCCGACAGGATCTTGATCGCGACGCGCCGGTTCAGCCCGGTATCGACGCCGCGAAACACATCTCCCATCGAGCCGGACCCGAGCGGTGCCTCGACTCGATATGCACCGAGCAGGGTCCCCGGCGTCGGATTCGCCACATGACGATTCTACTAGAAGCGGGGGAGCGCGGCTGTGGACCCCGGTCGCTTCGTGGCGGTCCGCCGAGAACGCGCTACGGAGCCGGTTCGGCAGATCCGATCTGGACGAAGGTCGCAGGCGCGGCCAGATTTTCGTAGTCGGCGACCACCCACGCGGTGTCGACCGCGTGGTCGAAGATGCGGACCTCGTCGAGCGCGCCGCGAAACGGGTGGGCCGCCGGGCTGATCACGAGGTCGAGCGCCGACGCGGCCGACCCGATCGCCGAGATGTCGATCGATTGCACGAGCACGCCGTTCGCGTAGCCGTCGAGCGTGTGCGCGGCGCGATCGCCGACCGCGACGAGCTGCGTCCACGTGCCGGTAAACATCGTCCCGTTGTCGAGCCCGGCGTACAGCGACGTCGTGCCGTCGCCGAGGTCGCTGCGCCACTCGTGCGTGCCGAGCTCGAAGTCGTAGCCCGAGGTGGGATCGTCGCCGCCGCCCTTGTACAGCGGCGTGTCGAACGCGCCCGCGGGCGTGGTCACGCTCACCCACATCGAGATGCTGTACGAGCTCGCACCGACGTCGAGGCTGCCATCGGTCGGATTCGGAATCGCGAGCGAGTCTGCGATCCCGTCGAACGAACGCGCGGTGCCGGCCACGCCGGAGCTCGTTCCCGGCGGCGGCGCCGGCGACGCCGTCGTGAGCTCGTGTGCGTGCGGCGTGCTGTCGGTTTCGTCGCCGCCGCTGCTCATGTGCCACACGCCGAGGCAGCCCGGCCAGGTCGCGGCCGGATCGTGCACCGTCGGCGTGCCGCCGAAGTAGAGGTAGGCGGTCGTCGGCCCGGTCAGCGTCGGCTCGCGCACCCACGCGACGAGCCCGCCCGCGCCGTCGTAGTGCTCGATCTCGAAGTCGAGCGGCGTCGTGCCGTCGGCGTCGGTGAACGCGAGGTCGCTGCCGTCCGGGCGCGCGCCGACCGCGAGGTCGCCGTCCTTGACGAGCACGATCGAGACCGGATAGTCGGTCAGGCTCGTCGCGCCCGGCGTGATCGCGATCGGCTTGCGCTGGTGGCCGCTCGTGTCGCCGCTCGTCGCATCGAAGTCGAGCCGACCGCACGCGCAGGCGAGAGCGAGCAGGGCGACGCGCACGTCAGGGCGTATGAAGGAGATGGCGGAACGAGACGATGACCGTGGACTCGGGCTCACCTGCCACGACCGGGAGCGCGCTCGCGCCGACCTCGGTCGTGAGGCACTTGCGCAGCGCCTCGGTGGCCCCCGGCTCGAGCAGCAGCACGCTCGACGTGACGTGGCCCTTGTCGTCGAGGCGTACGCGCACGTGAGCCTCCTCGGCCGAGCCGGAGACACCGCGGCAGGCCTTGGCGAGGCGCCCCCCGAGGTCCATCTCCGCGAACATCCGCTTGCGCCGATCCTCCATGCGCTTCTGCCACACCGGATTCGTCGGTGTCGTGGGCACGGCGGTCTGCGCCAGCTGGTCGGCGGTCTCGAGCTGCTTCCACAGCGCGGCGACGCGGTCGTCGAGCGCGGTCACCTCGCGCGACTTGCCGGCGCCGGCCGCGAACCTCGCGCGATTCGCCACCAGCAGCGAAGCGAGCGACGAGCCTTTCGCCATCGCGATGGCCGAGTCTTCGACCCGGAGCGCTTCGGCTTGATCGCCGGCGACGTGGTAGCACTCGGCCAGCGTGTCGAGGTGCTGGCCGTCGTTGCGCGACTCGGTCATCTTCTTCGCGGCGGCGAGCGCTTCGCCGTTCGCACCCGCGGCGAGCGCGCTGTAGACGAGGTTGTTGACGCGCTCGGGGTCGGTTTGCGCGGCCAGCACCGCCGCGAACACCGCGCGGATGTCGCGGTCCGCAACGCCGGAGTCGATCGTCGCGATCGCGAGGTCGTCGACGGTGGCGTGCTCGGGGTCCGCGCGCACCGTCGCGAGCTTCTCGGCGATCAGCTCCTGCTTCCAGCGCACGTGCCGGCGCAACCGGGCGGCCGCCGCCCACGCTTCGGTGCGCTGCGCCGCCGTCCCGCCGCGGACCGCGTCGTAATGCGCGATCGCCTCCTGCGGCAGCCCGTGATCGACGTACCAGCGCGCGGCCGCGATCTGCACGGCCGCGTCCTTGGGATTCGCCTTGACGCGCGC
>DATJXL010000093.1:0-12293 GCA_035500135.1 Kofleriaceae bacterium | reverse complement strand
GCGAGCGGCGCTGGCGGCGGTGGGCCGTGCTCGTCGATCAGCACGGGCTGATCGAAGATTGCGTGCACGAGGACCGCGTCGACGAAGATGCGGCAGCGCTGATCGCGAGCCTGGTCGCCGATGGTTATCGCGTCGGCGCGCGCGACACCGACCACGCGCGCGCCCTGATCGCGGCCGCCGCGCGCCGCACCGCCGATCGCGGCACGCTCGACTCGGCGTACTACCTCGGTCGCGACCTGCTCGACCTCGGCGATGCCCACCTCGGCGCGCACGCGCATCCGACCGAGACGACGCTCGGCCGCGCGATCGAGCTCGTCGCGGACGGCGAGCACGCGCGCGCGCAGCCGCTGCTGGCACGCTGCGATCTGACGATGCCCGACGCGGCCGCGGCGGCGGCCGCATGCGCGCTCGCCGCCGGCCAGGCCGCCGACGCGCTCGAGCATCTCTCTCGCGCGCTCGAGGCCGAGCCAGACTGGCCGCTGCACCACTGGAACGTCGCGGCCGCGTGCCACCAGCTCGCCGATCCGCGCGGCTGCTACCACGCGCTACGCCGCTTCCTCGCGACCAGCGCACGCCCGACGGGCCTCTTTGCCGATCCCGAACAACCCGCGCGCGTCGCGCTCGCGATGCGCCTGATCTCCGAGCTCGAGCGCACGTCGCGCCTCGCCGGCACGTCGCTGCACCGCCGCAAGCGACGCCGTACGACCGCGAAGCGCGGGTAAGAGCAGAGTTCCTACGGCTTGGCGGGCGGCGTCGCGCCGCCGCCGCCGCCGACCGGCGTGGCCGGCTTGGGGCGCAGGGACATGCTGTACGTGAGCTTGATCCGCGTCGCATGCGAGCCGGTGCCGTTGGCGATCTTCGGCAGGTGCCACGTCGTCGCGTGCTCGGTCGCGCACTGCGCGACCGCGGCCATGTCGGCGACGCCCGCCTTCGGGTCGGTCGACACGCCCTTGATCGCGCCGGTCTGATCCGACTCGAGGTTCATGACCAGCGTGCCGCCGAGCTTGGGGTTCGCGGCGAGCGCCTGCTCGTAGCAGGCCTGGATCTCCTGGTTGTGCTGCTCGAGCACCCGCGCGATCTGATCCTTCGCGTGCGCGCCCAGCTCGGGCTTCTTCTGGAAGTTGGTGTGGAACGCCGCGAGGTCGGTCGTCTTCTGCAGGATGTCCTTGGACAGCTGCGGGTCCGACTGCAGGAGCGGGATCAGCGCCTGATAGAGGTCGTACGCCGGCTGGTAGAAGCGATCGTCGTGCGCGCTCGCGTACCACACGTACAGCAGCGTCGTGACGCCGTACAGGTTCGTCTCGTACGCGAGCCTGTCTTTGTCGCACAGCGCGCCGCACGCGTTGAGCGCCTCGAGCGTCAGCTTCGCGTACTTCTCGACCTGCGCCGGGTCGTCGAGCTTCATCGCGAAGTCGACCTCCTTGTAGCGCCACTGCGGCAGTACCTGCGCGAACTTGTCCTTCATCGCGGCCGACGTCGGACCGATCGCGATCGCCTTGTCGAGCGCCGAGATCGCATCGGCCCATCGCCCCGCGAACTCGTACGACTTGAGCGCGAGGTGCGCGAGCACGTCCTGCTGGACGTCGGGCGTCTTGCCGAACAGCGGCGTGATCTGCAGCATCGCGTCGCCGAGCGACGCGTTGGTGCGGCCCGCGAACAGGTAGGTGTCGAAGTCGAGCAGGTCGCGCGACGGCAGCGCGCTCCAGCCCTTCGCGGCGAGCAGGATCGCGGTCCACGCGCCCGCGCTGTCGCCGGTGCGGAACTTCGCCCACGCCGTGACGTACGCGAGCTCGGGCGTCTTGTCGGTCGGCGTCTCGGTCTTGATCGCCTCGAGCGCGTCGGCGTTCTTGTACTGCATCAGCAGCGAGTACGCGAGCCACGCGCGGTTCTCCGGCGTGTCCTTCTCCTTCGGGAATCGCGTGACCAGCTCGTTCCACGCCTGCGCGGCGTTCGCGTAGTTGTTGAGCAGGAGCGCGTAGCGGCCGATCAGCCGCAGCGTGGTGTCGTCCGCCTTGTCCCAGCCCGATCCGGTCACTGCATCGTCGAGGACCTGCAGCGCCTCGGTCCACAGCTTCTGCTTCGCGGCGTCGTCCTTCTCGCTCTTGCTCTTGTCGTAGAGCAAGCTCGCGAGCACGGTCGCCGCGACTTCCTTCTGGAACGCGTCCTTCGTGGTCTGGTAGACGGTGCGCTGCTTCTCGATCGTCGTCTTCTTCTTCGGAAGGTAGACGAGCATCGACGGCGCGTAGATCGCCTGGGGCTCGAACAGGACGCCCTGGATCGGCGACGCCACGACCTCGAATTGCGCGTCACCGGGCGCGGGCGGCTTCGCGCCGCTGCCGGTGCTGGATCCGGATCCGGTGCCGGTCTGAGGGGTGGTGTTCTCGTGGCCGGCCATCGGGCCGCATGCCATCGCGCCGCAAACGAGCAGAGCAAGCGAGCTACGCATGCGCGGAGATGTACACCGGTGTTATGGTCGCGCGGAAGTGCGAAGCCTCGTTCTGGCGATGTCGTTGGCGATCGCGGGGTCTGGCTGCGTGGTGGTCCATGCCCACCAGCGCGAAAACCTCGCAAAACGCTCGATGACAGAGGACAAATCTCCGAGCGAATCTCGGTCCCAGACCTTCGAGCGTGCGGTGCGCGAGGGCGCCGAGGGCGGAACCGGCCAACCCGGTGGCGGATGCGGATGCAACTAGGGCGTCGGGCGTCGGGCGTCGGGCGTCGGCCAGCAGGGATCGCAATAGTGGTGGTGGTCCTGGCGGCGGGTGCGGCCCACGCCGACGGCGTGGTCGAGGCGCGGACGATTTACTACAAGGAAACCTCGACCCGCGTCGTCCAGCCGATGCTCGACGGCATGTTCGACGCCGGCGCGCGCGGCGCGGTCGATGCCCACCTCCTGGTCGACGCGGTGTCGTCGGCATCGGCCGGCGCCGGCACCGGAAACGCGCAGGTGTTCTCGAAGCAGCGCTACGAGGCCGGCGGCGGCTACACCCACGAGTGGGACGGCGCCGACTGGGTCGACAAGCTCCGGCTGCGCGGCGAAGGCAGGGCCTCCGACGAGCCGGACTATCGCTCGTTCTACGCCGGCGGCCGCGCCGAGGCCGATCTCGCGCAGAAGAACGCATCGATCGGGCTCGGCGGCGGGATCATGCACGACAAGCGCGACCTGACCGACCGCGAAAGCGCTCTCAACGATCTCAAGATCCAGTGCGAGGGCGAAGCGACCGCGAACAGCGTGTCGTGCCCGCTGCTCACGTACATGGCGTCGGCGTCGTACAGCCAGATCGTGTCGAAGAACGCGGTCGTCGGCGCGACCTACGACTTCGCGTATCTCGACGGCTACCAGGCCAACCCGTATCGCACCGCGCTCACCGCGACCGGCCTGGTGTCGGAGAAGCATCCGTTCACGCGCGTGCGCAACGCGGTCGCGGTGTCGGGTCGCTATTACATCTCCGACACCGAGACGACCGTGATCGCGGGCTATCGCTACTATCACGACGACTGGCAGATCACGGCACACACGCCCGAGCTGCGCATCGTGCAGCAAGCGGGGCGCGACATCGACGCGACCCTCGCCTACCGCTACTACTGGCAGAGCGCATCGTTCTTCTACGAGACCAAGTATCCGGATCCGGAAACGATGCCGCTCCTGTATTACACCGGCGATCCGAAAATGAGCGCGTTCGACAGCCACCTGATCGAGGGCAAGCTCGGCGTGCTCGGTCACGCGTTCGATCTCGATGGTGTGTGGTCACGCGCGCGATTCGAGGCCATCCTCGAGTACGTCGTCCAGCACAACGCTTTCGGCAACGCGGGAGTCGCGCATGTCGCGGTCACGGTTCCTTTCGATTACTAGCAGCGTCGCGCTCGGCGTCGTCGCGTGCTGCGGGAACGGCAAGCCCAAGCCCGACGCACCGTGCGGCCCGAACGGCGCGCCGGCGGTCGGGCTGGTCGCGTCGTCGACCAATCCCGACCTGACGCTGACGTACGGCAACCTCACGGCGGGCGCGAACAACGATTGCCCGGATCCGACCGCGCCGGCCGGCGTGGTCAGCCTGACGATCTCGGGCCAGCAGACCGACGGCGGCGGCCTGGTCACGATGTGCATCGGTCGCCCCGATCTGCTGCCGCAGGGGCTCACGCTCGGCTTCGCCAGCACCGATGCCGGGGTCCAGCTCATCGACTTCGACGGCTCGACGAGCAACGGCTGCACGTTTTCGCTGCTGTCGACGCCGCCGACCGGCACGGTCTCGGCCGGCGGCGAGTGCGACAACGGCAGCGCCGCGTCGGGCTTCGCGCTCACGGTCTCGGGCACGGTCACGTTGATGGAGACCTGCGGCCCGAGCTCGGGACAGCTCACGGCCGCGCTCGCCGGCACGGTCGCGGTCACGGCGAGTAACTGAACTACCGCCAACGCGCCAGGCAGAACGCCAAGGCGCCGGAAGAACTGGATCGGGCCCGATCCGCACTCTTCTGGCGCCTCTTCTTCACTGGCGGCATGGCGGTAAGATCAGAACCGCATCGACCGCACGCGCGCGACCAGCGGCGCGAGCAGGTCGCGGGCGAGGCCGCGCGCGAATTCCGACTGACCGACCGCGCCGGCGACCGGCGGGCCGAACGTGTAGTAGGTCTCGACCGCGAGCTCGCCGACCACGCTGGTCTCGAGCCAGGCGTCGCGGAAGTGCCGCAGCATCTCGACGTCGGCCGCCATCCGCGAGCCATAGGCCGCGGTCGCGACGAAGCACGCGTCGACGTAGCCGGGCAGCCGCTGCAGCGTGACGAGGTGGACGATCTCGAGCGGGCCGTCGTTGCGGCACTTGTCGTACGCGCGCACGCCGATCCAGTACTCGGTCTCCGGCAGGAGCCCGGGAACCTCGACGGTGGTGACCGTGCCGGGCGGTGCGATCGGCACGCTCGTCGCGACCGCGTTGCCCGAGTCGAAGTTGTCCGCGGTCATCTCGCTGGTCGAGTAGCGCAGGTCGTAGCCCGAGACCGTGCCGACCAGGCCGTCGTCGCCCGGCGCGGTGAACTGCAAGGTCGCGCTCGAGCTCGTGACCGCGGTCAGCTGCAGCGCGCCGACCGAGCTCGGCGGCACGCTGTCCATCTCGGGCCGCGCGTCGAGCTCGATGCGATCGCTCGTGCCCGGGATCACGAGCAGGCGCGCCGCTCCGGTGCCCGGCGTGTCGGTCGTGATCGTCGCGTCGGGCGGGCTCAACGCGCCGGTCGCGCCGGTCGGATCGCCGTAGCCCGCGTAGTCGCTGATCGCAGCCGTCGACTCGGTCAGCCCGATCGTGAACGGCACGCGATACACGATCGACGGCTGGCCGCGATACGGCTGGCCGTAGGTCGTCCACGGGATGCCGGTCGGCGGCGGATACGTCGACGTGTTGTACGTGCCGTTGAAGTCGAACGCCTTGCCGACCTCGATCCACGCCACGTAGTTGCCCTGCGGCAGCGAGCCCGGGATCGGCCACACGATCTCCGCCGGCATGCCGCCGGGCGGCGTCGCCTGCGTGATCGCGTCGAACGGGTCGAGCGCCTTGTATTGATCGACCGACGGCGAATCGGTGCCGACGTCGCGCAGGAGGTCGGCACGCGGCGGATACACCGACGTGCCGCCGGCCGGATCGAACGTGCCCTTGTCGGTGAACGACATCGACGACGCGCACGTGCCGGTGTCCCACGACGGCTCGGTCGGCTGCATCGGCCGGCAATACGGCGGCGTCATCTCGATCGAGCTGTTCGAGAACGGATGCGACAGGTTGTTGTCGTCGCCGTCCTGGAACACGATCAGCGGGAAGGTCTGGCCGGTCGCGGCGGCGCGGCGGTTGGCCCACACCGGCAGGACGGTGACGCGGCGGCCGTACGGCCACAGGTCGTGGACGATCGGGCCGCTGTTGAAGTCGAAGCGCCCGGGCCGGTTGCCGAGCCCGAACAGCCCGACCTTCTGCGTGAGGTAGATCGTGTCGACGAACGTGCCGTCGGGCTGCTCGACCCACGCCGCGATCTGCAGCTGATCGGTCGGCACGAAGTCGATCGCGACGACATGGCACTGACCGGCATCGCCACGCACGACGCCGGCGGGCGCGAGCACGCAGGCGATCACGAGCGCGCGGGCTATCCCGTCCATCGCGACCATTATGGTCAAAAACCGGCGCGGCGCACGCGGGCAACGACCGGCGCGAGCACGCCGCGTGCGCTAGCTCGCAACAGCTCGGACTCGCCGACCACGCGTGCGGCTGCCGGCCCGAACGTGTAATAGGTCTCGACCGCGAGCTCGCCGAGCGCGCTGGTCTCGAGCGCGAGGTCGCGGAACCGGCGCAACGGCTCGACATCGGCCGCCATCCGCGACCCGTACGCCGCGGTCGCGACGAAGCACGCGTCGACGTACCCGGCCGCGCGCGGCGAGGTCGTGACGTGCACGATCGCGATGTCGCCGTCGTTGTGACACATGTCGTACGCGCGGATGCCGACCCAGTAGTCGGTCTCGGGCAGGAGGCCGTCGAGCTCGACGGTCTCCTGCGTGCCCGGGCTCGTGATCGCGAGCGCCGCGAGCACCTTCGACGACTGCGGATCGTCGAAGTTGGCGGGCGTGAGCGCGTCGACCGTGCGCACGCGGATGTCGTAGCCGGCGACGCTGCCACCGGTGTAGCCGTCGTCGCCGGGCGCGTCGAACTGCAGCGAGATCGTCGACGACGTCACCGCGATCGGCACGAGCTGCGACGGGATGCCCGGTGGGATCGTGTCGCTGATGTTCTGGGCCGCGACCTCGAGGCGATCGCTCGTGCCCGGGATCACGGCCAGCCGCGACGCACCCGAATTCGGCGTGTCGGTCGTGATCGTGGAATCGGGCGGGTTGAGCACGCCGCTCGTGCCGGCGGGATCGCCGTAGCCGGCGTAGCTCGCGGCCGAGCCGTTCGAATCGGTCGCGCCGATCGTGAACGACGTCGCGTACACGATCGACGGCTGGCCGCGATATGGCTTGCCGTAGCCGCCGTATGGCAGGTTCATCGGCGACGGATACGACGTCGGGTTGTACGTCGCGTTGTAGTCGAACGCCTGCCCGACCTCGACGAACAGCACGTAGTCGCCATCGGCCAGGCCCGACGGGATCGACCACGTGATCTGCGCCGGCGCGCCGCCGACCGGCGTGGCCTGCGCGACCGCGTCGAACGGGTCGAGCGCGGCGTACATGTCGACCGACGGCGAATCGTACGGCGGCTGGCGGACCAGATCGGCGCGCGGCGGATACAGCGACGTCGAGCCGTCGGCCGCGAACGTGCCCTTGTCGGTGTACACGGTCGAGGTCGTCGCACACGTGCCGGCGTCCCACGCGAGCGAGTCGCTGTCCGCGTCCATCGGCCGGCAGAACGGCGGCACCTTCTCGGGCGAGCTGATCTCGACGCCGTGCGAGATGTCGTCGTCGTCGCCGTCCTGGAACACGACCTCGGGGAATGTCATGCCGTGGCGGTGCGCCCACACCGGAAACGTCGTGATGCGCCGGCCGTACGGCCACAGGTCGTGGACGATCGGGCCGCTGTTGAGATCGAACCGCCCCGGCCGGTTGCCGAGGCCGTAATGCCCGACCTTCTGCGTGATGTAGATCGTGTCGACGTACACGCCGGCTGCGGTCTCGATCCACGCGACGATCTGGAGCTGGTCGGCGGGAACGAACGTCGCGGTGATCGCATGGCACTGGCCGCTCGCGTGCGCCGGTGCGGCCGCCGCGGCGATCGCGAGCGCGGCCGCCGCGCGTGCGGTCCACGCGAAGGTCCTCGCTCCGCTCGGCCTCCGGCACGAGCGTCCCCTCCCGCCACGCCCACGCTCCGCTCCGCTTCGCATCCTACAGACCGGCCGCGCGAACGCGCGCGACGATCGGCGCGAGCACGTCGCGCGCCGAGGCGCGCAGCAGGTCCGACTGGCCGACGACGCCGGCGACCGACGGCCCGAACGTGTAGTAGGTCTCGACCGCGAGGTCGCCGAGCACGCTCGACTCGAGCATCGCGTCGCGGAAGTGGCGCAGCGGCTCGACGTCGGCCGCCATGCGCGAACCGTACGCGGCGCTCGCGACGAAGCACGCGTCGACGTATCCGGCAGGCCGGTCGGTCGTGTTCACCGAGATGATCGCGACGTCGCTCGTGTTGTGGCACTTGTCGTACGCCTGCACGCCGATCCAGTACTGGGTCTCCGGCAGGAGGCCGTCGATCTCGAGGGACTGCAGCTGCCCCGACGCGACCGGCGTGACCGTCGCGAGCACCCTCATCGACTGCGCATCGCTGAAGTTGTCCTGCGTCATCGCGTTCGCGGTGCGATAGCGGACGTCGTAGCCGGTGACCATGCCGATCGTGCCGTCGTCGCCGGGCGCGATGAACTGGATCGTCACGCTCGAGCTCGCGACCGAGGTCGATGTCAGCGCGCGCGGATCGGCGGGCGGCGTCGTGTCGTTCTCGTCGATCGCGGACACCTGGATGCGGTCGCTCGACCCGGGGATGATCGCGAACCGCGACGCGCCCGAATTCGGCGTGTCGGCCGTGATCGTCGCATCGGGCGGGTTGAGCGTGCCGGTCGTGCCGGTCGGATCGCCGTAGCCGAGGTAGCTCTGCGTCGACGACATGAAGTCGCCGGTGCCGATCGTGAACGGCACCGAGTACACGATCGACGGCTGGCCGCGATACGGCACGCCGAGATCGCCGTACTCGACTCCGGTCGGCGCCGGATACGACGTCGCGTTGTACGTCGAGTTGTAGTCGAACGCCTGGCTGGTCTCGACGAACAGCACGTAGTCGCCGAGCGGCAGCTCGCTCGGGATCGGCCACGTGATCGCGGCCGGCGCGCCGCCGACCGGCGTCGCCTGCGCGACCGCGTCGAACGGATCCATCTGCTGGTACATCGCGACCGACGGCGAGTCGCAGTTGATCGAGTTGCACACGCGCATGATGTCGGCGCGCGGCGGATAGAGCGACGTGCCGCCGTTGGGATCGAACTCGCCCTTGTCGGTGCCGACGAACGGCGTCGGGCAGGTGCCGGCATCCCACGATGCCTGGTCGGCGTCGGAGCCGAGCGGCCGGCAGTAGTATGGCTCCTGGGTGCTCTGCATGAACGGGTGCGAGAGGTTGCTCTCGGCCGCGTTCTGGAACACGACCTCGGGGAACGTCATGCCGTGGCGGTGCGCCCACACCGGGAACGTCGTGATGCGCCGGCCGTACGGCCACTCGTCGTTGACGATCGGGCCGCTGTTGAAGTCGAAGCGGCCGGGCCGGTTGCCGAGGCCGTAGTGGCCGGTCTTCTTCGTGATGTAGATCGTTTCGATGTACGTACCGTCGGGCTTCTCGACCCACGCGACGATCTGGAGCTGCGACGCGGGGACGAAGCTTGCGGTCACGACGTGGCAGGTCGGCTGGACGTCTGCGCGCGCGCCCCGTGTCATGGACGCGATCAAGAGAGGGGCGACCCAGAGCCTGCGGTTCACGCGGCCCATGATGTCACACCCCGGCCCTAGCCTGCCGTGGTGGCACGCACGCCGAGCGCCGAGTACCTGATCCTCGACATCGAGACCGTGCCGGACAGCGAGCGCTGGCGGCGGCCCGAGCTGCCCCACGACACGGCGGTGCCGTCGCCCGCGCCGTTTCCGCCGACCTGGGCTCATCGCATCGTCGTGATCGGCTGCCTGTGGCTCGACCACGGCTACCGGCTCAAGCGCATCGGGGTGATCGGAGAGCCGGCCGGCGGTGAGGGGTCTCCGGACGAGCGGGAGCGCGCGCTACTCGAGGATTTCTCGCGCTTCGTCGGCCGCGCACGACCGGTGCTCGTCACGTACAACGGCCGCAGCTTCGACCTGCCCGTGATCGCGCTGCGATCGCTGTGTCACGGCGTGTCGCTCGGCTGGTACTACCGCGAGCGCAACGTCCGCTACCGCTACAGCGAGGAGGGCCACCTCGATCTGTGCGACTGGCTCGCCGATCACGGCGCGACCCGCTCGGGCAGCCTCGACGCGGTCGCGCGGCTGATCGGCCTGCCCGGCAAGGTCGGCGTCGACGGCTCGCAGGTCGAGGGCCTGTTTCTGGCCGGTCAGCTCGCGGCGATCCAGCGCTACTGCCTCGCCGACGTCGCGCAGACCGCGCTGTTGTTCCTGCGCTTCCGCCTGCTGCAAGGCATGCTCGCCGGGGACGCGTATCGCGACGCGACGTCGGCGCTGCTCGACGCGCTCGCCGCCGACGGCCGCGTCGGCGACGTGCTCGCGGGGATCGCGCGCGAGCATCTCTTGCGCGCGAGCAGCTAGCGCATCCGCGCGCTAGCGTGTGCACTCGTGATCGCCGAGCTCGCCACCGCACGCCTGCCGCAGCGCTTCTTCGCGCGCGACGCGGCGACCGTCGCGCGCGCGCTGATCGGCTGCGCGCTCGTGCATCGCCGGCGCGCCGGCGTCATCGTCGAGACCGAGGCCTACGTCGGGCCCGAAGATCTCGCGTGTCACGCCCGGTTCGGGCCGACCGCGCGCACGTCGGTGATGTTCGGACCGGCCGGCGTCAGCTACGTGTACCTCTGCTACGGCATCCACGACATGTTCAACATCGTGACCGGTCCCGACGGCCACGGCCAGGCGGTGCTCGTCCGCGCGATCGCGCCGCTCGCGGGATTGCCCGACGATCCCGCGGTCGGACGCGGACCGGGTAAGGTGACGCGCGCGCTCGGCCTCGATCGCCGTCACGATCGCCGCGACCTCGCACGCGGTGCGCTCTTCGTCGCGCGGTTTCGGCGCGCAGCGGCGATCGCGGTGGGCCCCCGCATCGGCGTGGACTACGCGCGCGAATGGGCGGCGGCGCCGCTCAGGTTCTGGTGGGACGGGCACGTCGCGGTGTCCGGTAAGAACAAGCATGGCCAAAGGACCAACGAGCCAGGAGCCAGGAGCCAGGAGCTCTGAACGTTCCGAGCTCCTTGTTCCTTGTTCCTTGTCCCTTGTTCCTTTGGCCATTCCGCTGCGTTCTCACTCGAGCACGCCGGTCTCCGCGAGCTTCCCGATCTCCCTGAACTCCGCCTTGATCGCGCGCTCGAGGTGGTCCTGCGTCAGCGGCGAGTGCTCCTCGGCCGCGAGGAACGCGGCGCGAATGGCAGCGTTGCGGATGTATCCGCCGCTCAACCGATAGCGGCGCGCGAGCGCGGCGAGATCGAAGTCGCCGCTGGTCGGCAGCTGCGCCGGCAAGTGCGAGCGCCACAGCTGCTCGCGCGCGTCCTCGTCGGGGAACGGGAACGTCAGCCGGAACGACAGCCGGCGCTTGAACGCGCTGTCGATCGACGTGCCGAAGTTCGTGGTCAGGATCGCGATGCCCTCGAACGTGTCGAGCCGCTGCAGCAGGTAGTTGACCTCGAGGTTCGCGTAGCGATCGACCGAGCTCTTGACCTCGGTGCGCTTCGCGAACAGCGAGTCGGCCTCGTCGAACAGCACGATCGTGTGGCCGTCCTCGGCCGCGTCGAACAGCTTCGCGAGGTTCTGCTCGGTCTCGCCGATCCACTTCGACATGATGCGCGACAGATCGACGCGATAGAGGTCCATGCCGAGCTCGTTCGCGATCGCGCTCGCGACCAGCGTCTTGCCGGTGCCGGGCCCACCTTGAAACAGCGCGGTCACGCCGCGCGCGGTCGTCATCACCTCGCCGAGGCCCCAGTGCTCGTACACCGTGCGGCGATGCTTGATGCGCGCGATCAGCTCGAGCACGCTCTCTTGAATGTCGGGCGGCAGGATCACGCGCGACCAGCTCGCGAGCCGCTCGACGCGCGTCGCGGTGGCGCGCAGCCGCGTCTCGAGGTGCTGGCGCACCGCGTGCTCGAGCTGCAGCGACGCGTCGGCGCGCTCGCCGTTGTGCGCGACCGCCGCGACCTGCGCGCACGCCCGCGCGATCACGGCCGGCCCGACGCGATAGCGGTCGGCGAGCTCGCCCGGATCGCGGACGTCGAGCCCGTGCTCGCCGAGCAGCACGCGCCAGCTCGCGGTGCGCTGCTCCATCGTCAGCGCGGGCAGATCGATCGCGAAGTAGCCGGGCGCGAGCGGCGGCTCGCTATCTTGAGGGAGGCGCAGCGCGAGCGGGCCGGGATGCTCGTCGAGGAGCTGGCGCAGCTCGTCGCGCGTCGCGGCGTCGTCGCTCGGGATCGCCTCGAGCCCGTCGACGCACGGCAGCATGCCGGCGAGGTTCGCGCGCCGCAGCGCGATCGCGAGCTCGTCGCCGCGCCGGCGCAGGTCGCGCAGGATCATCGTCGCGTCGATCACGGCGAGCGCGCGGCCCGACGCGCCGGCGACCGCGGCG
>DATJXL010000092.1:0-66309 GCA_035500135.1 Kofleriaceae bacterium | reverse complement strand
GTTCGGCGCGCGCGCGATGATCGTGGCGCGCGCGCCGGGGAGCAGCGCGACCTTCGTGAACAGGTCCGGCGGCGGCACCGCAGCGTCGGGACCGGCGGACGAGCCGCCACCGCCGCAGCCAACCGCGCATGCGATCGCGAGCCCGATTCGCACGACCTCCAATATACACCCCGGATCTACGGTACGAGCCGCCCCCGGTTTTCGGATCGGCCCAGACCGCCTGCGTCACGAGCGATAACGCGCTGGATCCAGGCCGTAACGCTTGAGCCAGCGCTGGACCTGCTGGCGCACGCGCCCGAGGTCGGCCGCGACCTTGCTCACATTGCCGCGGTGCTTCTCGAGGAGCGCGACCAGCTCGTCGCGGCGCGCGTCGGGCTCGGCGACGGGCGCGATGCCGAGCTTCGCGCTCGCGATCTCGTCGGGCAGGTGGGCGAGCTCGAGCTCGCCGCTGCCCGCGAGCGCACGCGCGCGGTCGACGGCGCGGACGAGCTCGCGGATGTTGCGCGGCCAGGCGTACGCGATCAGCGCGCGCACCGCCGCGGCGGCGAACGTCGCGTTCGGCGCGATCTCGGCGAGGATCGCGCCGAGATCGACGCGCCGGTCGGCGAGCGGAGGGAGCTCGAGCGAGAAGCCCGCGAGCCGGGCGAGCAGATCCTCGCGAAACAGCTCGTCCTCGCTCATCGCGTCGAGATCGCGGTGGGTCGCCGCGACCACACGCAGATCGACGCGCACCGCCGACGCCGCGCCGATCGCGCGCACCTCGTGCTCCTCGAGCACGCGCAGCAGCGCGGCCTGCGCCGGCGCAGGCAAGTCGCCGATCTCGTCGAGGAACAGCGTGCCGGCGCTCGACGCGACCACGAGACCGGGCGAGTCGGCGATCGCACCCGAGAACGCGCCCTTCTTGTGCCCGAACAGCTCGCTCTCGACGAGCGTGGCCGGCAGCGCGCCGCAGTTGACCGGCACGAACGCGCCGGTGCGGCGCGACAGCGCGTGCACGGCCTGCGCGATCCGCTCCTTGCCGGTGCCGGTCGGTCCGCCGACGAGCACGGGCACGTCGCTCGCCGCGATCCGGCGCAGCTCGTCGAACCGCGCCGCGAGATCGGGATCGAGCGTCGCGAGCGCGTCGTCGCCGGCGAGCTGCTCGGCGGCCCCGGCGCGCTCGCCGGTGCGCACGAAGAAGAAGCTGCGCCCGGCCTCGACCACGTCGCGCGCGGTGACGATCGCGCGCTCGTGGCGTGCGCCGTCGACGAGAATGCCGTTGCGCGATCCGGCATCGACCGCGATCCAGTGCGCGCGCTCGCGCTCGAACCGCAAGTGGCTCGCCGACATGTACGGATCGGGCACGTCGACGCGCAGCGTCCCGCCGGTACGCGTCACCGCGCGCGCCGGCCCGCGCCCGATGTCGACGCGATCGACGCCCGCGAGCGACCAGCGCGCCGCACCGCCCGGCTTGCCGGCCGCGAGCACGAGATAGAGATGATCGCACCGCGGCGCGGTCGCGCCGCGGCGATCGTCGTCCGGCAGCGTGCGCGTGATCATCGCGCGCTCTTCGCGAGCAGCGCGCGCGCGCCGGCGCGATATTGCTTGTACGGGTCGACGTCGGCGTCGGTGGTCGCCGCGATCACGCGGCGGGCGAGCTCGCCGGCGCGCTTGTGGTCGCCCGTGCGATCGGCCAGATCGGCTTCGAGAACGAAGAGCTCGGTGCGCTCGTGATCGTCGACGTTCGAGCTCGCGAACAGCTCGTCGGCGCGCGCGAACGCGGCCGTGGCATCGGCCGTGCGGCCGGTGTCGGCATAGCAGGCGCCGAGGTTGACGAACACGCCGGCCGCCTCGGGCCCGCGCTCGCCGAGGTGCGCCATCATGTCGCGCGCGCGCTCGAAATGCGGCAGCGCATCGGCGCAGCGGTCGCGATCGCGCGCGATCGAGCCGAGCGCCTGCTCGATCGTGCGCCGGATCGCGCTGTCGTCGGCCATGCCGGCGAGCTCGCGCGAGGCCTGCGCGAACAGCACCTCGGCTTCGTCGTCGTGATCCTGCTCGAGCGCGAGCCCGGCCAGCGACACGTCGCTCTCTCCGACGAGAAAATGATCGGCGCCGTAGGCCGCGACGAAGATCGCGCGCGCGCGGCGGTAGTGCGCGGCGGCTTGGTCGTACCGGCCGAGGTGACCCTCGGCGTTCGCGAGATCGTGCAGCGTCTTGCCGAGCTCGGGGTGATCGGCGCCGAGGTCGGCCTCCTCGATCTTTGCGGCGCGCTCGTGGAGCTCGATCGCGCGCGGCCATTCCCGGTGATCGTTGTACGCGTCGGCCAGGCCCGCGAGCGCCGCGGCGAGCTTGACGCGCGCGCTCGGCCCGCGTTGTGCTTCGAACGTGTGGACCGCTGCGGTGAGCTCCTCGATCGCCTCGGCGAGCCGGCCGGCATCGCGCAGCGCCTCGCCGCGCACGAGCGCGATCACGCCGCGGCGGCTCTCGTTGCTCGCGATCGCGCGCGCGGCGTCGGCGAGGCCGAGTCCGTCGAGCGGACGGCCCTGATCGCCCGCGACCATCGCTCCGATCGTCAGCGCGTCGACGAGCTGGTCGTTGTCGCCGGCGCGGCTCGCCTGTTCGGCCGCGCGCGTCAGATCGGCGCGCGCGGCGTCGAGCTCGCCGAGGTCGCGCTCGATCCGCGCCGTCGCGATCCGCGCGCGCGCGATCGTATGCGGGTCGCCGGTCGCGTCGGCCTGCGCGACCACGGTCTTCGCGAGCATGCGGCCACGCGCGCTCTTGCCCGAGTGCTGGAGCACGGCGAGCTCGGCCAGCTCGGCGACCAGCGGCGCCGACTCGACCGGCGACACCGCGTGATCCGAGCACGTCGCCGGATCGGGCAGGGCCGACGCTGCTCCGACCGCATTCGCGATCACGGCGCGATCGCCGTCGGTCCAGATCGCGAGCTGCGCGCGCAGCTCCGCGAGCTCGCGGTCGAGGCACGCCACGCGGGCGTCGCGCGCGTCGGCCTTGCACGCGGCGGCGCGCCCGAGCTTCCACGACGCGGCCCAATCGTCGACGAGCCGCGCCGCGGTCGCGGCCTCCGCGGGATGCGCCGCGAGCGCGGGAGGCAGGCTCGCGCTGCCCATCCACACGCGGTCGACGAGATCGTCGCCGCACGCGTCGACTCCCGGCCGCGCCGCGGTCGCGACTGTCGCGGCCAGCACGGCCGACGCGAGCGCCGCACCCGCCGCCGCGATCGCGACCCGCCGGCGCGTCGACAGCGTTCGCCGCAGCTCGTCGAGCAGCTCGTCCATGTCGGCAAAGCGGTCGCGCGGTCGCGCCTGCAGCGCGCGCGCGATCGCGGCGCGCAGCCGGCGCGGGACCTTCGTCACGTACTGCAGCGCCTCGCGCAGCGTCACCGCGAACGCGTACTGATCGGCGCGCGCGTCGACGGCCTCGCCGTCTCGCTGCTCCGGCGCCATGTAGCCGGGCGTGCCGGCGACCACGCGCTCGCTGCCATTGGCGAGCCCGTCGGCGAGCCCGAAATCGCCGACCCGCACGCGGCCGCCGTGATCGACGAGCGCGTTCGACGGCTTGAAGTCGCGATGCACGAGGCCGGCGGCGTGCGCGGCCGCGAGCCCTTCGCCTGCTTGCACGAGCGCGCCGACGATCTCGCGCCACGACCGCGGGGTCTTGAGCCATTTGCCCAGCGTATCGCCCGCGACGAGCTCCATGACGACGAACACCTGGCCGTCGACCGTGCCGACATCGTGCACGGCGACCACATGCGGATGCGCGAGCCGGGCCATCGCCTGCGCCTCGCGCAGCAGCCGCGCGCCCGCCGCGCTGTTCGCTGCGCGGTCGTGCACGACCTTGATCGCGACCTTGCGCTCGAGATCCGGATCGAACGCCTCGTACACCACGCCCATGCCGCCGCGGCCGAGCTCGCGCTCGATCCGGAAATGCCCGATCGTGAACCCGCGCTCGAACGCACGACCGCCGGGGACTCGGTCCCCGGCGGCAGCTTCGAGCGTCGTGTCGAGCTCGGGCGGTCTCGCCATGAGGCCGCGGACGCTACAACAGCTCCGCGACCGCGTCGACGGCGAATTTCAGTCGACGAGATTCGCCTTGAACGCCGAGTTGAGCAGGATCAGCGTCAGCAGCGGATAGACGAGGAACAGGATCGAGAACACGCCGATGC
The DNA here is from genome assembly GCA_035500135.1 of Kofleriaceae bacterium. Classification (GTDB taxonomy): domain Bacteria; phylum Myxococcota_A; class Polyangia; order Haliangiales; family Haliangiaceae; genus JABFXX01. The sequence goes on along the minus strand of DATJXL010000092.1, from coordinate 62,147 downwards.
CGCCGCCGGTGGCCGCGGACAGCACGGTGCCGCCGATCGACAGCAGGCCGTAGAGATTGCCGAGCGTGCGCCCGGCGAACCGACTCTGCTTGATGTAACCGATTCCCGACACGATCAGGAGCAGCGCGCACGCGCCGGTCAGCGCGACCGCGACGTACGCCATCGTCAGGCTCTGCCCTTCGTACTTGACGCCATTCTCCTGTGCTTTCTGGATCGTCTCGCGAACGAGCGCCAGTCCGCCGAAGCCGAGCAGCGCGGCGAGTGCGCCGATGCCGCCGAACACGAAGTTGAGGACCGCGAGCGCGGTCAAACCACCAGGACGCTTTCCGATTGCCATGATCATTCTCCTTGTGTGCTTGTTCGATCGATGTGTGGGTTGCGGTCAGGGCCCGGCATGCCGCGGGGGCTTGCACGCGGCGAGCGCCTCGAACGTCTCGGCGTCCGCGGCGCACTTGCGCGTGTCCTCGGGCAACGTCTCGCACTTCGCGATCGCGTTGTCCTTGTCTTGCTCGAGCGCCGACTTGAAGTCGGCGGGCGCGAGATCGACCGTGTGCTGGTAGATGCTCTCGCACGAGGTCCGGCTCTTCTTGCAGCCGGTCGTCGCGACGAGCGCGAGGGCGGTGAACAGATACGGGATGAGGTTCTTCATTGCGCGCCGCCGAATTGCAAGGCGGCGGCCACGCGACGACCGAGCCACGACGCGCGGTTACGCGCGCGGCGACGTGTTGCAGGTGCGGTGCACCCGAGGTGCAGCTACTTCCAGACCTTGAACAGCACGAACTCGGTATCGGGATTCGAGCTCGCGAGGTAGATGCTGGTGGTCACGAGCCAGGCGTCGGAGGTCTCGATGACCGGGGCGCCCTCGAGGATGTCGCTTCCGGGCGGCAGGCTCGGGATCTGGATGTCGTTGCTCTGGAACGCCGAGTCCAGCGTGCCGGTCGCCGAGAAGTGCGCGAAGCGGACGGACGGGAAGTCGTTCACGGTCGCGAAGATCGAGCCGTCCGCCGCGAAGTGCGGGTCGATCGTCGGGCTGATCGAGCTGTAATACGGCGTCGCGCTTTGCAGCTGACCGTTGGTCCCGATCACGAGCAAGGTGTCGGACGTGATCGCGCCGTCGACCGTGATCGTGCCGTCGGCCGCGACGTGAAACGCCTTGCCGATCGAGCCGAAGCCGGTCGACGAGTCGTACCAGGTGAACACGCCGGCCGTGCCGAAGCCGGCGCGCGGCATGCCGGTCGGATCGAGTGCACCGACGACGACGGTGTCGAAGCTGCTCTGCTGGCCCTGCACCCAGATCGGCTCGGACTCGGTGCCGAGCAGATCGAGCCCGGCGTCGGTCACGACCGCGTCCGTGAGCGTCGTGTGCTGGCCCGCCCGCAGCTGCGCGAATCCGTTCGTGCCGTACGAGGTGTCGAGGTGTCCGCCTGCATCGAAGTGCGCGACGAACATGTCCTTGGTGTCGCACGTGAACGTGATGCTGCACTCGCCGGTGCCGGCGACGTAGAAGTCGCCGCCGGGCGCGACCACGATCTTGGTGCCGGCCGAGAAGTTGTCGTTCGGCACGGGCAGCGTGCCGCCGAGCCCGCCGGGAACCGCGGCGCCATCGGCGCCGAGCTGCAGCACGTAGGCGGTGTGCTGGTTGAACTCGTCCTCGCCCATCGTGCCGGTCAGCAGCAGCGACTGGTCCTGCGCCTCGGCCGCTGCCATCGCGTGGAAGTAATAGCTGCCCTGCGCCGCCGGCAACTGGGGCTGGAACGCGGGATCGGGCGCGCCGGTCGCGAGGTAGCGCACGACGATCGCGTGGTAGCCGGGCGCGCTCGCATCGATCGCCGTGCCGTACACGACGATCTTGTCATCGGTCTGCACGATGGACGCGACGTTGCCCTGCGAGACCGGCGGGCCGCTCATGAAGCCGAGGCACGAATCGAGCGTGCCGGGCGCGCCGGGCATGCAACCGTCGCCGTCGGCCTTGCCGGGATCGCCCGTCGGTGAACCGCCGTCGGTCGGGGCCGTCGCGCATGCCGTCGCAAACATCACAGCCACCAGTCGTTTCATGGCGCGGCGCGCAGCAAGACCGGGGCCGCGCGGCGTCGCCCAGATCCGACGAGTTAGATGCGCATGCGCCTGGCCACCGCGCTAGCCATGGCGGCCACGACCGCCGCTTCGCGCCGTCGGGATACGTCAGGCGCGCACATCGACCCGAGCGTCCGGCACGTGCGGTCGGGCATGGGGGCTGCAATTCCCTGACCCGTGCAAGCTCGCCGCTTCGCGCATGCGCTCGTGCGGCACGTTCTCGACGACGATGTGCAGAACGTCGGCGCGATGCTCGCGTACTACGGGGTGATCTCGATATTTCCGATGGCGATCTTCGTGCTGTCGGTCGCGCTCGTCGTGCTTCCGGGGGACGCCGTGCGCGAGGCGATCGCGACCGCGGCCGGCGACGCCCCGGCGGAGCTGCGCAAGCTGCTCGACATGCGCGCCGCGGAGCTCGTGCGCACCGCGAGTGCGGGCTTCGCGGTCGCCGGCGCCGCGTTCGCGCTGTGGAGCGCGTCGCGCGGCGCGATCGCGCTCGGTCACGCGCTGAACCGGATGTTTCGCCTGCGCGAGACCCGGTCCTGGCTGCATCGCCAGGTCAGCGCGCTCGCGGTGACGGCCGCCGTCGGCGCTCTGGCGGTGTCCGCGCTGGCCTTGCTCGTCGTCGGCCGGCTCGGCAGTCACTGGCTCGCCGATCGCATCGGCGTCGCGCGCGCTGACTTCGAGATCGTGGCGACCATCGTGCGCTGGCTCGGGTCGAGCCTGCTCGTCATGGTGATGTGGGCGATCGTCTACAAGTTCCTGCCCGACACGCGGCGGCGGTTTCGCGTGTTCACACCGGGAGCGGTCGTCGGGGTGCTGCTCTGGCTCGCGGTCAGCGCGCTGTTCTCGCTCTACCTCGGTCACTTCCGGAGCTACGAGGCAACCTACGGCACGCTCGGGGGGGCGATCGCGTTTCTGACCTGGCTGTGGCTGTCGAACATCGCGCTCCTCGTCGGCGCAGAGATCAACGACGTGATCGAGGAGCTCCACGCTCCGGGCGGACGTGAAACGATTGTCATCGGGCCCACCCCCGTTGCGGGCGCTCACGTTAGCTAGGGGATCTTCTCGCCCGCGCCCCGCGGATGCGTATACTCCGGCGCATGCACAAGAAGTGCTTAGCTTTCGTAATCCTGCTCGCAGGGTGCCCGGATATTCCGAGCAACAAGACGCCGGCCCCGCCGCCGACCGTCGAGTTCGACCCGGCGAACAGTATCGTCCCGTTCCCGAACAACCTCGCGCTCGATCCGACGACGCACAAGGTGAACCTGCCGATGCAGGCCTGCGAGAGCGCGGCACAGACGATGGTTCGCACGACCGAGCTCAACGTGCTCGACGGCTTCGGGACTTACGAGACGCGGATGTCGTTCACGACGACGGCCGCGCCCGACCCGGGCACCGTCACGACCACCGGCTCCGCGCCGAGCATCGTCATGTACAAGATCGCGACCGGTACCGCGACGCCGATTCCGATCGGGGCCGCGGTGACCCAGAGCCTTCGCTTCGATCCTTCCAATTGCGCGAACCCCGCGACGATTCCCACGGTCGGCGTCGTCCCACTCGTTCCGCTCGACCAGCAGTCGACGTACGTGGTCGCGGTGCTCGATACCCTGCAGACCAACGGGACCGCGTTCTCGCCGTCGGGCACGTGGGCGCTGGTTCGGCAGCCGACCGATCCGGTCACGCTCGACGCCGACGGCAACGTGATCGCGAACACCACGCCGCTCGATCCGTCGGTGCCGGCGCAGCTCGCGCAGCTGCAGGGCCTCGATCAGCTGTGGAAAGCGCACTCGCAGGCGCTCCAGTTCCTCGACGCGACCGGCGCGATCGGCACGCCTGCGGATCGCCACCACGTGCTGGTCGCGTGGACGTTCACCACGCAGACGACGACCGACACGGTCGATCCGAGCGTCGCCGGTAGCCCGGCGAACATCGCGGCCACCGCATCGCCGCAGGGCAAGCTCGTCGGCACGATCTCGCTGCCGACGCAGTTCGCGGGCGGCAGCACGTTGGCGTTCCTGCAAGCCGCGTTGCCGGCGGGCGCATGTAACTCGCTGCCCTGTTCCATGGTCGGCGACGTGCTCTCCGGGGCGTTCGTGTCGCCGTCGTATCAGGTGCTCGGGCCGAACCCGCTGTCCGGTGGCGATCTCATCCCGGGCGCGTGGACGGATCCGCTCCATCCGGCCGTACAAGTGTCGAACGAGGCGTTGCTGTTCTTCGCGTTCACGCCGAAGACCACCGGGCCGTGGCCGGTCGTCGTGTTCCAGCACGGCTTCACGCGCTCCAAGGCCGACCTGTTCGCGGTCGGGTCTCAGCTCGCGGCGCTGGGCTTCGCGTCGATCGCGATGGACATCCAGTATCACGGTAGCCGCGCGATCCAGACCTCGGTCGATCCGGCGCTCGGCTGTGCCGGCACGTGCCAGATCGGCGGCGCGGCTTGCAGCAAGGCGTGTGCTCCGTTCGGCGATCCGTGCATCAACGGCCTCGGCCAGGACGTCGATCCGACGGTGACGCCGCAGTGCTACGCGCCGATCTTGCCGGGCGACCTGGCGACTCAGCGCGATGCCCTGCACCAGACCCAGCTCGACCAGCAGCAGCTGGTGCGCGCGCTGGTCGCGTGCGGCGCGAGCTCGTGCACGAGCGGGAACAACGCGACGGTGTTCGCGGTCGACGCCAGTCGCATCGTCTACATGGGCCACTCGCTCGGCAGCATCCTCGGCTCGGTGACTGCCTCGGTCGAGCCGCACATCGTGGCGAGCGTGCTCAACGTCTCGGGCGTCGGCATCTACGACATCCTCGAGACCACGCCGAACGATGACTTCCGGTGCACGCTGGTCAACAACCTCATCGACGAAGGCGTCGTCGTCGGCCAGAAGTGGGATCCGACCAATCCGGCCGGCGCGGCGTGCCTGACCAACGACTGGTTGACGCAGCCGGGCTACCAGCAGTTTGCCGGCATCGCGCGCTGGGTCATCGATCCGGCGGATCCGGCCAACTACACCGCGAAGCTGGCGCCCAAGCGGTTCCTGCTGCAGGAGGTCGTCGACGATCAGGTCGTCCCGAACCCGACCACCGACAACGAGGGCATGCTGGTCGGGCAGACCGCACTCACCGCCGATCCGATTCCACCCGGCTCGACGACGCCGTCGGCCGCGATCACGACGAACGCGATGGCGAGCAAGTGGGTGAAGTACCCGCTCGTGCCGGCGACCGACGCCGCCACCGGCGGGTTCGGCAATGCGTTCAGTCACGGCTCGATCCTGTCGCCGAGCGACACCGCCACGACGGCCGGCCATTGCGCGCTCAGCCCGACGACCACGTGCACGGTCGGGACCTCGGCTACCGACTGCCAGGGAGCCGGCAACGTGTGCATCACACCAGGTGACCTCGGCACGGTGCGCATCCAGTCCGACGCCATCACGTTCCTGTTCGCGAACCAATAGGACCCGACCATGACCAAGCTCACTTCTGTCCTTCTGATCGCAGCGTCGGGTAGCGTCGCGCACGCGAACGGCTTCTTGCTCAACGAGTTCGACGCGAAGGCGACCGGCCGCGGCGATGCCACGGCCGCGACCGATACCGATTCGTCGTCGATCTACTACAACGTCGGCGGCCTGGCGGCCGGCGAGGGCACGCAGGTGCAGGTCGGCGGCTCGCTGATCACGCCGATCGCGTCGTTCACCGACACCGCGGGCACGAAGATCGACTCGAACACCGGCTCGCAGTTCATCCCCGGCATCTTCGGGTCGACGCACGTCACCGACATGATCGCGGTCGGCATCGGCTTCTACACGCCGTTCGGGCTCGCCGTGCAGTGGCCGTCGACCGCGGAGACCGCCGCATCGGCGAGCTACATCAAGCTCGCGTCGTACTTCATCACGCCGTCGGTCGGCTTGAACCTCGGCAGCTTCGTGCCGGGCCTGTCGGTCGGCGGCGGCTTCGACATCGTGCCGGCGACGATCGAGCTCAAGCAGACCGTGTTCTTCGGCAGCGATCCACCGGGCACCGCGCATCTCGGCGGCACCGCGACCGGCTTCGGCGGCCGGCTCGGCGTGATGTACCGCCCGCAGTCGCTGCCGCGGCTGTCGGTCGGCGCGATGTGGCGCAGCACCGTCCACGAGACGTTCTCGGGCACCGGCGACTTCGAGTCGTCGCCCGAGTATCGCGGCATGCTGCCCGGCAACGGCAACGTCACGACGTCGACCGTGCCGCTGCCGCAGACGGTGACCGGCGCGGTCGCGTACCGCCCGATCGACGCGCTCGAGCTCGAGGGCGACGTCGTGTGGACGAACTGGTCGCAGTTCAAGACGCTGACCATCAACGTGCCGACGCCGGATAACACCGGCACGATGGCGATCAACCAGGCCGAGAACTACAACGACACGTTCTCGGCGCGCATCGGCGGCGAGTACGACCTCAACTGGCTCGGCGCCGCGGTGCGCGCGGGCTTCATCTACGACCCGACGCCGATTCCGTCGACGACGCTCAGCCCGCAGCTGCCCGACATCGATCGCTACGACGTCACGGTCGGCGCGAGCAAGTCGATCGGTCAGTACACCGCGGCGCTCGGCCTGCTCTGGGTGCTGCCGAACAGCAACAAGACGTCGTCGGCGATGTATCAGCCCGACCTCAAGGGCACGTACGACGTGCAGGCGTTCGTCGCGACGGTGACGGTCTCGGGCAAGTTCGGCTCGCTCGTCCACTAACCGCCGTCATGGCGACCAAGAAGGTCGCGCTCGAGGTCGCCGGGCACGAGGTTCTCGTCTCGAACCCGGAGAAGATCTACTTCCCGCAGGCGGGGATCTCGAAGCTCGAGCTCGTGCAGTACTACCTCGCGGTCGCCGAGGGCGCGCTGCGCGCCGTCGCGCGCCGGCCGATGGTGCTCAAGCGCTACGTCGACGGTGCGGCGGGCGAGCCGTTCTACCAGAAGCGCGCGCCCGACAAGCGGCCGCCGTGGGTCGACATCGCGACGTTCCGGTTTCCGTCGGGCCGCCACGCCGACGAGGTCGTGTGCAACCACGCCGCGACGCTGGTGTGGGTCGTCAATCTCGGCTGCATCGAGCTCCATCCGCATGCGGTGCGCGCCGAGGACATGGACCATCCCGACGAGCTGCGCATCGATCTCGATCCCGTGCCGGGCGTGCCGTGGTCGCAGATCCTCGCGGTCGCGGCGGTCGCGCGCGAGGTGCTGGCGGAGATGGGCCTGGTCGGCTGGCCCAAGACGAGCGGCTCGCGCGGCGCGCACCTGTGGGTGCGCATCGAGCCGCGCTGGCCGTTTGCGGTCGTGCGCCGCGCCGCGCTCGCGTTCGCGCGCGAGGTGGAAGCGCGCGCGCCACAGATCGCGACGGCGAAGTGGTGGAAGGAAGAGCGCCGCGGCGTGTTCCTCGACTACAACCAGAACGCGCGCGATCGCACGACGTGCAGCGCGTACTCGGTGCGCGCGACCGCCGACGCGCGCGTGTCGATGCCGCTCGTGTGGGACGAGTTCCTCGCGTCGGATCCGGCGGCGTACACGTTGCGCACGGTGCCGGGCTTGTTCGCGGCGCGCGGCGACGCCCACGCCGGCATCGACGCGACGCCCGGCCGGCTCGACGCCCTGCTCGCGCTCGCCGACCGCCACGAGTCGGAGGGCTTGCCCGACGCGCCGTGGCCGCCGCATCACGCGAAGCAAGCCGGCGAGGCGCCGCGCGTCGCGCCGTCGCGAGCGCGCGCCAAGAAGTTCCCGGTGATCACGATCGCGAACGCGAAGCACAAGGCCGACGCGCTCGCCGGGCTCGAACGCTGGAAGGCGCGTCATCCCGCGGTCGCGGCGCTGCTCGCGCCCGAGGACGTGCTCGTCGATACCAACCGCGGGCGCGCGACTGCGTGGTACCGCGTGCGCATCAACTTGAAGAACGTGCCGGCCGATCGCCACCCGCCCGCCGAGCCCCCCGATCCCGATTACGACCCGAAGACCGAGTACCAGGATATATAATGAGAAGCCGTGGCTGGGCGGAAGACTTCTAACCCGCGCATCCCCGGCGACGACGACAAGGACACCGAGGTGTCCTTGCCAGCGGCGCCGGCGGAGGTGCGCATCTCGGAGGAGATGACGGCCCACACGCCGATCCCTCCGCCGCGGCCGTCGCGCGACGCCGATCTGCCCCCCGGCACCGTGCTCAACGAGTACTCGGTCGACACCAAGATCGGTCAGGGCGGTATGGGCGCGGTGTTCTCGGCCGTGCATCCGAAGATCGGCAAGCGCGCCGCGATCAAGGTGCTGCGCCACGACCTGTGCCAGGACCCCATCGTCGTCGAGCGCTTTCTCAACGAGGCGCGCGTCGTCAACGAGATCGGCCACCCCAACATCGTCGACGTGTTCGCGTTCGGCCAGCTGCCCGACGGCCGCAGCTACCTGGTCATGGAGTGGCTCAAGGGCGAGACGCTGAAGGACCGGCTCGCACGCGGACCGCTCGACCCGGTCGAAGCGTGCGTGATCCTGCGCGCGCTCGCGCGTGCGCTCGAGGCCGCGCACGACAAGGGCATCATCCACCGCGATCTCAAACCCGACAACGTGTACCTCGTCGAGGAGCGCGACGACGTTCCGCGCGTGAAGCTGCTCGACTTCGGCATCGCGAAGCTCGTGCGCGCCGATCAGGCGGTCTCGCGCACCGCGACCGGCGCGATGATCGGCACGCCGCAGTACGTGGCTCCCGAGCAGGCGAAGGGTCACCACATGGACACCCGCGTCGACATCTACTCGCTCGGCTGCGTCGCGTTCGAGATGCTGTCGGGTCGGCCGCCGTTCGAGGCCGACAACCCGATGGAGATGGTCGCGAAGCACCTGATGGAGGAGCCGGTGCACGTCGCGACGTTCGTCCCCGACGTGCCGGCCGAGCTCGACGAGCTGGTGTTCGCGATGCTCGCGAAGGATCGCGAGCAGCGGCCGACGCTGACCGAGATCGCGGCGGTGCTCGAGCAGGTGCAAAAGCAACCGGCGGGCAAGCGCTCGCCGCGCAGCCGCGAGGCCGTGCACGCGTTCGCGGTCACGTCGCGCGTCGACGTGCCCCCCGATGGCGTGACGCGCGTGCGCCGTCGCGTGCGCCGCCATCAGCGCCTCGCGAAGCTCGGGATTCTCGCGGGCGGGATCGCGATGGGCGCGGTCGCGTTCATGGTCGTCAGTGCGGTGACGGCGCCAGCGCCCGCGCCGAATCCCGCGCCCGCGGCCGCGCCTGCGCCCGAGCCCGAATCGTCGGCGGTGGCCGCGCCGGCCACGGCGCCGGTCGCGCCGAGCGCGCCCGTCGTGGCACCGCCCGATGCGGTTGCGGCGGAGCCGGTGAATCCGCCGGTCGAGCCGGTGAAGTCGCCGGCCCACGTGCACAAGACCACGGCGGTCACGCACGCGCACAAGCAGCCGACGAGCCCGCCGCCGCCCGCGCCGCCGTCGAGCGACGACCACGGGCTGATGGCGCCCGGCAGCCTCGACCATCCGTGACATAATCGAGCGCATGGTGCGCGCGTTCGCGCTCGGGCTCGGCCTCGCGGTCTGCGCGCGCGTCGCGCACGCGCAGGCGCCGGCGCACGACAAGGCCGGCGGTCAGAAGGCGTACATCGATGGCCAGGCCCTGTACAACGGCGGCGACTATCGCGGTGCCGCCGAGAAGTTCAAGCTCGCGTACGACCGCGATCCCGATCCGGTCTACCTGTTCAACCTGGCGCAGGCCGATCGGTTCGCGAAGCAGTGCAGCGAGTCCGCCGACGCGTACCGGCGCTTCCTCGCGGCCGCGCCGACCGCGCCGAACCGCGACAAGGTCGAGCACTACATCGAGGAGATGGATGCGTGCGCGAAGGACCAGGCGCTGACGCCACCTTCGCCGGCGCCCGCGCCGGCGCCCGCGCCCGCGGCGGCCGAGCCGAACCCGCCGCAACCCGTGATTGCAGTGCGGCGTAAGAACGATCTCGACTCGGAACCGAGCGCCAGCCCGCGCAGGCTCCACGACCACCGCACCGCGATCTACATGCTCGCCGGTGCCGGCATGACCGAGCTGATCGTCGGCGCGTACTTCACGTACGACCTGATCGACGCGAACAACGCCCAGTCCAGCTGCACGTCCGCCCACGCGATCCCGCCGTGCGACGGCAAGACTTACAGCGATCTCGACGATCGCGGCGCTCGCGACAACTGGGCGGTCCCGATCGCGTTCGGTCTGGCGGTGGCGACGCTCGGTACGGCCACGTGGCTATACCTGCACGATCGCGCCGCCGCCGAGCACTCGCTCGCGGTCGCGCCGACGCGCGGCGGCGCGTTCGTGTCGACCGAATGGCGCTTCTAGACCGAAACCGGTCTAGCTGCGCGCCGGCTTGATCGTCAGGATCACGGCCGCGACCAGCGCGACCAGCGAGCCGAGCGCCGCGAGGTGCGCGCCGAGCTGGCCGTGGTGCACGACCGCCGACAGGAACGTCGGGATCAGCAGCAGCACCGCCGCAGGCGCGGTCAGCCAGCGGCGCGAGCGCGTGAACGACGCGGCCGCGATGCACAGGGCGACGAGCTCGGCGCCGATCAGCACGTACGCGAGCTGGTAGCCGTGGTCGTGATTCGCCAGGATCTGGCGCATCGAGATGTCATCGACCCACGGCAGCGCGAGGAACGCGACGAGCGCGAGCACGGTGCCGAGCGCCATGACGACCGGAATCGGCGCGATCGACGGCGAGACGCGAACCCGAGCGAAGCCAGTGGAGTTATCGAATTGGTTGGCTTGCATGAGCAGCCCTATACGCCGGGTCGAACATGCAACGGGCGCCAAACTTCGTGTCCTCACGCGCCGAAGATCTCGCGCAGCTCGAACGCGGGCGTGACGTCGAGCTGGTCGTAGCGACACGCGGCGGGCGGCTTGTCGGGCCGCCAGCGCAGGAAGTGAGCGGCGTGGCGAAACCGCGAGCCTTGCAGGTGATCGAAGCCGACCTCGCACACCAGCTCGATCCGGATCGGCTCCCACGACAGATCCTTGCCGCGATTCCACCGGCTGGTCGCGCCGGGCAAGCGCTGGCCAGTCTCCGCGTCTTGAAACTCGGCCCAGTCGCGCCATGGATGGTGCTCGCGCGCGCCCTCGCGCATCGGCGCGAGCTGCTCGGCGAGCGCGCGCCGCGTCTCCTGCTTGAACGCCGCGGTCACGCCGACGTGATGGAGGACGCCGTCGCGGTCGTAGAGCCCGAGCAGCAGCGAGCCGACGAGCTCGTTCTTGCCGCCCTTGTACCAGCGAAAGCCGGCGACCACGCAATCGGCCGTGCGCGAGTGCTTGATCTTCACCATCACGCGCTTGCCCGGCGTGTACGGCAGCGTGTCGGCCTTCGCGATGACGCCGTCGAGCCCGGCGCCCTCGAAGCGCTCGAACCAGTCGGCCGCGCGCGCGCGGTCGCGCGTCATCGGCGTGACGTGCACCGGCGGCTTCACGCCGGCGAGCGCGGTCTCGAGCCGCGCGCGCCGCTCGGCCTGTGGACGCGCGCGCAGATCGTCGTCGCCGAGCGCGAGCAGATCGAACGCGACGTACGACGCCGGATGCTCGGCCGCGAGCAGCTGCACGCGCGACTTCGCGGGGTGGATGCGGAGGAGCATCGCCTCGAAGTCGAGCTTGCCGTCGTGCGCGATCACGATCTCGCCATCGACGACGCAGCGCTCGGGCAGGTTCTGTCGCAGCGTGACCTCGAGCTCGGGAAAGTAGCGGCCGAGCGGCTTCAGATCGCGGCTCTGGATGTAGATCTCGTCGCCCGAGCGCCACACGAGGGCGCGAAAGCCGTCCCATTTCGGCTCGTAGATCCAGCCCGCGCCGTCCGGGATCGCGTCCGCGGCCTTCGCGAGCATCGGATCGACGGGCGGGGCGAACGGGAGCTGCACGGCCGACACGCTACACTCGATCCATGGCCGCTGTCGCCCGCGTGCTCGTGGTCGCCGCGATGTTCGCGACCACGCCGGCGCTCGCCGATCGCGACATGTGCCCGCGGGGCGGCGAGCATCACGGCGCCGCGATCGACCTCGACTTCAAGGACGCCGACGTCCACGACGTGCTGCGCCTGCTCGCCGAGGTCGGCCACGTCAACCTCGTCGTCTCCGACGAGGTCGCCGGCAAGGTCACGCTCCACTTGAAGGGCGTCGCGTGGGACGCGGCCGCGTGCGCGATCGCCGGCGTGAAGCACCTGTCGCTGACCGTCGACGGCAACGTCGTGCTCGTGCGGCCGCGCCGGTGAGGATTACCGCGAAGGCGCCAGCCAGAGCACAAGGCGCCAGAAGACCAGGATCGGGCCCGACCCAGTTCTGCTGGCGCCTCGGCGTCTTCAGGCGCCTTGGCGGCAAATTCTTCACATCTGCGGCTGCAAGATGCCGATCGTCCCGGCCTCGGGGCCGGTGAAGATCGCGAACCGGCCGATGTTCGGGATGTCGGTCGGCGGCACGTGCAGCTGCGCGCCGAGCCGCTTCGCCTTGTCGGCGGTCTGATCGGCGCTCGCGACCTGGACGTACGGCGTCCACATCGCCGGCACGTTCGGCATCATCGGCTTGGCGATGCCGGCGCGGCCTTTTCCGTCGGCCTCGAGGATGTGATAGGCCATCGGGCCTTCCATCTTCTTGTCGGTGAAGCCGCCGATCTTCGCGTAGAACGCGACCGACTTGTCGGGATCGGGCGAGGTCAGCTCGTGCCAGCACCAGTTGCCCGGCTTGCCGACGAACTCGCCGGCGCCCGGTTGCGTCCGCATCGGTGCCCACACCGCGAACGTGACGTCGAACGGATCGGCGACGATCGCCATCACGCCCTGGTCGCCCACCTTCTCGGGCGCCTTGCGGACCTTGCCGCCGAGCGACTTGATCTGCTCGACCGTGGCGTTCGCGTCGGCGACGAGCAGGTGCCCGAGCCAGTGCGCTTGCGGCGGCGCGCCCTGCGGCGTCGGCATGTAGCCGCCGATCTCCTTGTCGCCGAACGAGATCATCGTGTACGTCTTGCCGCCGCCGATCGGCATCTCTTTCGTCTTCCACTGGAAGAGCTCGCCGAAGAAGCCCTGCGCCTTGTGCGGATCCTTCGTCACCAGATCGAACCAGCAGAACCGTCCCGAATTCGTCGCCATCGTGTCCTCCTTGGTGCGCGCAGCTTCGTGCTTCGCCGCGCGGAGCGACAGCGGGAGTGGCAGCGATCAGCTGCGCAGCGCGATCGCTTCGCCTCCGGGCACGAACTGTAACGACACCGAGTTGAGGCAGTAACGCAGGTGCGTCGGCGGCGGCCCGTCGTCGAAGACGTGGCCGAGGTGCGCGTCGCAGCGCGCGCAGCGGATCTCGACCCGGCGCATGCCGTGGCTGCGATCCTCGATCTCGCGGATGTGGTCGGGGTCGACGGGCGTGAAGAAGCTCGGCCAGCCCGTGCCCGACTCGAACTTCGCGTTCGACATGAACAGCGGCAAACCGCACAGCCGGCACGTGTAGGTCCCCGGCTTCTTGTTGTCCAGGAACAGTCCGCAGCCGGGACGCTCGGTGCCTTGGTGAAGGATCACGTGGCGTTCCTCGGGCGTGAAGCCCGCGGCCAGCGCTTCGACGCGGGCGGCCGTCAGCGGCGTCACATCGTATCCGGTTCGCGAAGTCGGCATGACTTAGCGTATCGTAGAGTGGTGCGTATCGCCGCGCTCGCGCTGGCATGCACGCTCGCCGCGTGCCTGAAGCCGAGCATCAATCACTGCGACGGCGTGGATTGCCCCGCCGACGAGGTGTGCGACGGCATGGGGGGCTGCGCGTTTCCGTCCCAGCTGTCGAGCTGCGACAACATGGTCGCCTGCGGCCCGTGCAGCTACACCGATCACGGCAACAACACGATCAACGGCGCGTGCTTCGACGGCGTGTGCCGGCCGATCGTGTGCGGCGACGGCGTCGTCGGCTGCGGCGAGGTGTGCGACGACGGCGCGGCGAACGACTCGTGCACGACGTGCTCGGCGGACTGCAAGAGCGACCTGTCGTGCGGCAACGGCATCGTCGATCTGTGCAAGGGCGAGCAGTGCGACGCCGCGGGCTCGAACTCCGATGCGCCGAACGCGCCGTGTCGCACGGACTGCAAGTTGCCGAGCTGCGGCGACGGCATCGTCGACGACACGCTCCTGCACGAGCAGTGCGACGCCGGCAGCGCGAACGCCGACACGCCGAACGCGCCGTGCCGCTCGAACTGCACGCTGCCGAGCTGCGGCGACGGCATCGTCGACACGTCGCTCGGCGAGGTGTGCGACGCCGGCGCGGCGAACGACTCGTGCACGACGTGCTCGGCCGACTGCCGGTCGAACCTGACGTGCGGCAACGGCATCGTCGATTCGTGCAAGGGCGAGCAGTGCGACGCCGGCAGCGCGAACGCGGACACGCCGAACGCGCCGTGCCGGTCGACCTGCCAGCTGCCGAAATGCGGCGACGGCATCGTCGACACCAACCTCGGCGAGCAATGCGATGCCGGCGCGGCGAACTCGAACGCGCCGAACGCGCCGTGCCGCACCGACTGCCAGCTGCCTCGCTGCGGCGACGACATCGTCGACACGTCGCTCGGCGAGGTCTGCGACCTCGGCACCGCGAACGACAGCTGCACCGGCTGCTCGCCCGACTGCAAGTCGAACGAGACGTGCGGCAACGGCATCGTCGATTCGTGCAAGGGCGAGCAGTGCGATGCCGGCGCGGCGAACGCGAACACGCCGAACGCGCCGTGCCGCGCGAACTGCACGCTGCCGCGCTGCGGCGACGGCATCGTCGATTCCAACCTCGGCGAGCAGTGCGACGCCGGCGCGATGAACTCGAACGCGCCGAACGCGCCGTGCCGCACGAACTGCCAGCTGCCGCGCTGCGGCGACGACATCGTCGATACCGCCGCCGGCGAGGTGTGCGACCTCGGCACCGCGAACAACAACTGCACCGGCTGCTCGCCCGACTGCAAGTCGAACGAGACGTGCGGCAACGGCATCGTCGACATCTGCAAGGGCGAGCAGTGCGACGCCGGCGGGATGAACTCGAACACGCCGAACGCGCCGTGCCGCACGAGCTGCCTGTTGCCGAAATGCGGCGACGGCATCGTCGACACCGTGCTCGGCGAGCAATGCGACGCCGGCGCCGCGAACTCGAACGCGCCGAACGCGCCGTGCCGGCCGAACTGCCAGCTGCCGCGCTGCGGCGACGGCATCGTCGACACTTCCGCGGGCGAGGTCTGCGACGCCGGCGCCGCGAACACGCTGTGCACGGTGTGCTCGGCCGATTGCAAGTCGAACCTGGCGTGCGGCAACGGCATCGTCGATTCGTGCTAGGGCGAACAGTGCGACGCCGGCGGTGCGAACTCGAACACGCCGAACGCGCCGTGCCGCACGAGCTGCCAGCTGCCGAGGTGCGGCGACGGCATCGTCGACAACACCACGCTCGGCGAGCAATGCGACAACGGCGCCGCGAACGCGAATGCGCCCGATCAGTGCCGCACGAACTGCCAGCTGCCGCGCTGCGGCGACTCGATCGTCGACACCGGTCACGGCGAGGTCTGCGATGCGGGCGCCGCGAACAACGCGTGCACGGTGTGCTCGGCCGACTGCACGTCGAACCTGACGTGCGGCAACGGCGTCGTCGATCTGTGCAAGAACGAGCAGTGCGACGACGGCAACGCGCGGCCGTGGGACGGCTGCAGCGCGTGCAAGATCGAAACGGCGAACGTGCTGACGCCCGGCCAGACGCCGCACAAGCGCGACTCGCACGCGATCGCGTACGACGCCGCGCGCCAGCGCATCGTGATGTACGGCGGCTGGACCGTCGACGGCAACCTCGACGACACGTGGGAGTGGGACGGCACGAGCTGGACCGAGATCACCACCGCGCATTCGCCGGGCCCGCGCCTCGACGCGTCGATGGCGTACGACGCCGTGCGCCACCGCATCGTGCTGTTCGGCGGCTACGGCGCGAACTACACCGGCGTGAAGAGCGACACCTGGGAGTACGACGGCGTCGACTGGACGCGCAAGTCGCCGACCGCGAGCCCGCCGGCGATGGCGGCCGCCGCGATGTCGTTCGACGCGAACCGCGGCCACCTCTTGCTCTACGGCGGCATCCTGTCGGACTCGACCGATTCGACGATCACATACGACTACGACGGCACGACGTGGAACACGCTGTCGCCGTCGTCGAACCCGGGCTCGCGCGAGGGCGCGCGCATGGCTTACGACGCGAAGAACAACTACGTCGTGCTCGCCGGCGGCGGCGACAACCACACCTGGACGTGGAACGGCAGCGCGTGGACCGATCGCGGCGCGCAGGCCGCGTTCTCGGAGTACGGCTACGACTCGATCGCGCTCGCGTTCGACGCCAACCGCCAGGCGATGGTCGCGTGGGACGGCAACCAGACCAGCACGTTCGAGTGGAGCGGCACGACGTGGAACGCGATCGCCGGCACGCCGATCGAGGCATCGGGCTCGACGTACAGCTACATCGAGTTCGGCTACGACGCGCTCCACAAGCAGATCGTGATGTTCGGCGGCTATGGCCTCGTCACCGGCGGAACGACCGACGACTACAACATCACCTGGATCCGCTCCGGCACGTCGTGGGCGCAGCCGGCCGCGTTCGCCGAGCCGGGGCTGCGCTGGCGCACGGCCGAGGCCTACGATCCGGTGCGCCGCCGCGTCGTGATGTTCGGCGGCCAGTCCGACACGTCGGGCACCGGCGAGAACGACACGTGGGAGTGGGACGGCGCGAAGTGGTCGCCGATCGCGCCGGGCGCGAAGCCGCCGGTGCGCGGCGGCATGATGATGGGCTACGACAGCAAGACGCGCACGATCATGCTGTTCGGCGGCGACGTCGAATCGCCGAGCTTCACCGACTACGCCGATCTGTGGTCGTACAACGGCGCGTCGTGGACGCAGCCGGCGAGCTCGACGGGCCGCACCGGGCTCGAGGACTCGGGTATGGCGTACGACTCGAGCGCCGATCGCGTCGTCACGTACGGCGGTTACAACGGCGGCGCGCTGCAGAACACGTGGTACTGGGACGCGACCGGCTGGCATCAGGTCACGCCGGCCGCGTCGCCGCCCGCGCTCTACGATTTCGGTACCGCGTACGATCCGGTGCGCAACCGCACGGTCGTGTTCGGCGGCGAGGACAACAACTTCAACGTCTACGCCGACGTCTACGAGTGGAACGAGTCGACCTGGGCCGACATCTCGCCGCCGATCGCCGGCCCCGATCCGCGCATCGGCCTCGAGCTCGTCTACGATCCCGACGCCGAGCGCGTGCTCGTCTTCGGCAACTCCGACAACCTGTCGGGCGAAGACCTGTGGGAGTGGAACGGCACGGCATGGAACCAGCGCACGGTCGTGGGCACGATCCAGCCGCGGTATCGCGAAGGCGTCGCGTACGACGACGTCCACCACGGGCTCGTCGTGTTCTCGGGCGAGGACAACGAGGGCAACCTGACCGGCAACACGCAGCGGCTCGCGTACTGGCCGAATCAGACCGTCGAGGCCTGCACGTCCGCGCAGATCGATTACGACAACGACGGCAACGCCGGCTGCGCCGATCCGGACTGCTGGGCGGTGTGCACGCCGCTGTGTCCCCCCGGCGTAACGTGCCCGGCCGGCTCGCCAAAATGCGGTGACGGCACGTGCAGCGCGAACGAGGACTGCAACATCTGCCCCACCGACTGCGGCGCGTGCGCCGGCGGCAAGTGCGGCGACTTCCATTGCGACACCGGCGAGACCCACGCGTCTTGTCCGAACGACTGCTAGCGCGCCCCGACTACATGTAACCGCCGCAGCCACCCCGAGATCCGCACGTCGCGATGTTAGAATTGCGCCGAGTGGCTGACACTCCACAACGGGGAGGGACTGCACCGCCGGAACCGGCGCTGGCAGTCGATGTCGATGGTGAAGAGCCCGACACGGGTGTTCAGCTATCGCCGCCGCCGTCGCGCAAGTCGCAGATCTCGATGCGTCGGATCACGCGGCCGAGCTTCTTGCTCGAGCTCGCCGCGGGGAGCCCGGTCGGTGAATACGAGATCGAAGCGCAGATCGGCGAAGGCGCGATGGGCACGGTGTATTCCGCCGTCCACCCGCTGATCGGCAAGAAGGTCGCGGTCAAGGTGCTCAAGCCCGAGCTGTGCGCGAACCAGACCACGCTCGATCGCTTCCTGCACGAGGCTCAGGCGGTCAACAAGATCGGGCATCCGAACATCGTCGACGTGTTCTCGTTCAACGAGCTGCCCGACGGCCGCGTCTACTTCGTGATGGAGTGGCTGCGTGGCGAGGATCTCAAGACGCGGCTCGCGCGCGGGCCGATGTCGGTGCCCGACGCGTGCGACATCCTCGACGGCATCGCGCGCGCGCTCGAGGCCGCGCACGCCAAGCAGATCGTCCACCGCGATCTCAAGCCCGACAACGTGTTCCTGCATCGCGTCGACGACGGCCCGGTGATGGTGAAGCTGCTCGACTTCGGCATCGCGAAGCTCGTGCGCGCGGCGCCCGGCTCGGAGAAGACGCAGACCGGCAACATGCTCGGCACCCCGCGCTACATCTCGCCCGAGCAAGCGCGCGGCGTGAACGTCGACTTTCGCTCCGACGTGTACTCGCTCGGTGCGATGGCATTCGAGATGCTCGCGGGGCGCACGCCGTTCCAGGGCGAGACCGCGATGGATCTCGTCGTGCAGCACATGAACGAGCCGGCGCCGGCGCTGTCGACGTTCGCGAAGGTGCCGCGCGCGCTCGAGCAGACCGTGATGCGCATGCTCGAGAAGGATCCGGCGAATCGGCCGAGCCTCGAGGACGTGCGCTCCGTGCTGCAGGATCCGCAGCGCAAGCTGACGCCGCTGCCGTCGCGCGCGGGCACGCAAGCGGGCGGCCGCGCGCTGCCGCGAACCAGCTGGAAGAGGATCGCGATCGGCGTCGCCGCGCTCGCCGCGGTCGGCGTCGGCATCGTGACCTGGAAGCTGGTCGGCGCGAGCTCGAATGACGACGCGGCCGCGCAGACGGTCGCGAGTCCGGAAGCGGTCTCGCCGGCGCCGGCGCAGCCACCGCCAGTTGCAGCTCCCGCCGCGCCGCCGCCGGCGCGCGCGTGGCTCGACGTGCGCGTCACGAACGCGAAAGACGCGACGATCTTCGTCGACGGTCAGGAGTGGGGGCGCGGCGCGGCGGTGAAGGTCGCGGTCGATCCCGGGCCGCACGACGTCGTGATCATCCCACTCGGCACGCGCGCGAAGATCTCGCAGCACGTCGAGGTCGGGCCCGATCAGACGAGCACGGTCGAGCTCAGCGTGCCGACCGCGCCGGTCGTGACGCGGCCGCCGTCGCATCCGCCGGCCAAGTCGCCGAAGCCGCCGCAGCAGCCGGCGCACGGCCGCGACGACGACGAGCTGCTCGCACCGAAGACGCATCCGAAATGATCCGCGCGTGGGTAGGCCTCGTGGTGCTGGTGCTGTGCGCGAGTCGCGCGCACGCCGACGAGCCGTCGCCGCAGATCAAGGCGGCCGTGCTGTTCGAGCAAGCGCAAGCCGACTACGAGGCCGGCAAGTACCAGGCGGCGATCGAGCTGTTCCAGCGCGCGTACGAGCTCGTGCACGATCCGGTGTACCTGTTCAACCTCGCGCAGAGCTACCGCAAGGTGCTCGACTGCGAGCAGGCCACCGTCTTCTACAAGCGGTATCTCGACGAGTCGCCGGACGCCGCGAACAAGGCGAAGGTGCAGCAGTGGCTCGTCGAGCTCGAGCCGTGCGTCGAGCGCGCGCAGAAGGAGCACGAGGCCGCGCGCAAGCTCGACGAGCTCGAGCGCCAGAAGCGGGAAGACGACGAGCGGCGGCGCCGCGAAGCCGCGAAGCCGCACGACACCGTCGTCGACGCGGGCGGCACCCTCCGCATCGCGGGCTACTCGGCGGCGGGCGTCGGCGCGGTCGGATTCGCCGTCGGCATCGTGTACTCGATCGCGGGCGGCCACGCGAAGAGCGACCTCGCCGCGAAGTGCAAGACGAGCTGCAACTGGGACGATCCGAGCGTGCGCGCGCTCGATTCCGACGGCAAGCACGACAACACGATGGCGACGATCGGCTGGATCGGCGGCGGCGTCGCGCTGGCGGCCGGGGTCGCGCTGTACTACCTCGGCTACGATCGGGTCGAGCACGTGACGATCGCGCCCGCTCCGGGTGGCGCGACGGTGGGCGCGCGGCTGTCGTTCTAGTAAGCTGGCGCGATGGCTGGCGACCGGCCCGACGACGAGCTCGCACGGACCGCGACGGTGCCGGGCCCCGCCAGCGAAGGCGGCGACGCCGGCGCGCGCGACGTCGATCCGGCTGCGCTCGGCTCCGGCAGCTCGCTCGGCCGTTATCGCATCGAGCGCGCGATCGGCGAGGGCGGGATGGGCGTCGTGCACGCGGCGTTCGATCCGGATCTCGAGCGCCGGGTCGCGCTCAAGGTGCTGCGCTCGCTCGAGGGCACGGGCGACGAGGCGCGCCAGCGGCTCCTGCGCGAAGCACGCGCGATGGCGCGGCTCACCCACCCGAACGTCGTCACCGTGCACGAGGTCGGCACGGCGAGCGGTCGCGACTACGTCGCGATGGAGCTCGTCGACGGCGAGTCGCTCGCCGAGTGGCTGCGCGCGCAGCCGCGCTCGCGCCACGACATCGTGCAGGCGTTTCTGGCGGCCGGGCGCGGGCTCGCCGCCGCGCACGCCGCCGAGCTCGTGCATCGCGACTTCAAACCGCACAACGTGCTGCGCCGGCGCGACGGACGGATCTGCGTGACCGACTTCGGGCTCGCGCGCGGCCTCGACGCGACCGGGCTCGAGGTCACGGTCAGGCTCGGCAAGGGCGCGAAGAGCGAGAACACGCCGAGCGCGCTGTCGGGCTTGACCGCGACCGGCGCGGTGCTCGGCACCCCGGCGTACATGGCGCCCGAGCAATGGACCGGCGGCACGGTCGGGCCGGCCGCGGACCAGTTCGCGTTCTGCGTCGCGCTGTGGGAGGCGCTCACCGGCGAGCGGCCGTTTCGCGGCGCGACCGTCGAGCTGCTCAAGGCCGAGGTCGCGCGCGGGCCGGCCGCGCTCGACGCGTCGAAGATCCCGCGCCGGCTGCGCGCCGCGCTGCGCCGCGGTCTCGATCCCGATCCGAACAAGCGGTGGCCGAACATCGTCGCGCTGCTCGCCGCGATCGCGCGCGCGCAGCGGCCGCCGCTCGCGGTGTTCGCGCTCGGCGCCGCCGTGCCGATCGCGGCGATCGCGTTCCTCGCGCTGCACGGCAGCGGCGCGTCGGGGCCGGCGTGCGAGCCGGCGTCGGCCGACGTCGATCAGGTGTGGTCGGCCGAGGCCGGCAACGCGCTCGCCGCGGCCGGGCGCATGGAGCTCCGGCTCGTGCTCGATCGCGACGTCGCCGCGTGGAAGGCCGCGCGCGAGCGCATGTGCGGCGCGAGCGGCGATCCGCAGCGCGCCGCGCGGCTCGCCTGTCTCGACGGCGTGCTCGCGCGCTTCGACGCGGTTCACCACGCGATCGAGCACGTCACCGGCGACCTGGCACCGGATGCGGTGCTGCCGCTGCTCGTCGATCCGACCGTGTGCAGTGCGAAGGCGCCGCCGCGGCTATCATTGCCGTCCAACGACGACACCGTCGGCGCGTTGGCTCTCGCGCTCCGCGACGAGCGCCAGGATAAATCGGTCAAGCCGGGCGAGGCCGCGGCGTTCGCCGCGCGCGCGGGCCTCGACGCGTGCGCGAAAGCGCTCGCGCTGTACGTGCAGCTCGATGTCGAGGACGATGTCCCGAAGGAACGCGTGATCGCCGCCGACACGGTGACGGCAGCCGAGGCGTGCGGCGACGATCGGCTGCTCGCGGACGTGCTCGTGGCCGCCGCGCCGCTCGACTACGAACGGCCATTGATCGGGCCGAAGGGGCGCGCCGCGATCGAAAAGGCGGCCGCGGCCGTCGAACGCGTGCCACAAGCGGACCTGCGGGCAGACGTCGATCAGCTGCGCGCGCACGCGCTCGCGCAGGACCGGCGTTACGACGAGGCGTTCGCGGCCGCCGAGCGCGCGATCGCCGATTACGGCGCGCGCGGGCGCGTGCGCGCGCAGATCGATGCGATCGAGACCGAGAACAGCGTGCGATTCGCGCGCGCGAGCGTCGAGGATCTCAAGGCCGCAATCGCGTCGGTCAGGAAGTGGAAGCCGATCGCGAGCGCGCATCACTTCGACAAGTGGGTGCGCTCGCTCGAGATGACCGAGGCGTACTCGATGCTGTTCCTCGGCGACATCATGGGTGCGCACGCCGCGATCATCCAGGACTATCGGCCCAAGCCGCATGCCGACGTGCCGACGCAGCACGTCGACGGCATGGTCGTCGACGAGGCGGGCAAGCCGATGGCAGGCGCGATCGTCGCCGTGGGCTCGGACGTGTGGGTCGACTCGGTCGGGCCGCTGCCGTTTGGCAACGGGGGCGGTGGCGGAACCAACATGCGCTTCGCCACGACCGATCGCGACGGCAAGTTCGCGATCGCGGACGCGCCGATGCACGGCGGCGCGATCGCGCAGCTCCAGCTGCAGCGCGGGCTCGCGGAGCTTGCCCCGCACATGACGATCAAGCTCGCGGCGACGCGGCGGATCGCCGGCAAGGTCGCGCTCGGCGGCGTACCGCGCACGAAGGTGTTCGTGATGCTCGTCCCGACCGGCGGCTTCGAGCGCACGCACCGGTACCTGGCGCCGCTCTTGCCCGATGGCTCGTTCGAGCTGCTCGCGGTGCCGACCGGGCCGGCGGCGATCGCGACCGCCACGTGGGGCATCGGCCTGGCGAGCGACGTCGCGTTCACCAAGCTCCCGGCCGGCGGCGACATCCCGGATCTCCAGCTGAAGGCCGCGCAGACCGGCGGCCGGTCGCTCACGGTGATCGCGCGCAGCTCGCTGTCGGCCCCGCTCGACGCCGCGCAGGTACTCCTGCTCGACGGCCGCCACGCGTTCACGAAGGGCTCGCAACTCTTCCGCCACCACGACGAGACCAACGGAAACATCCAGACCCAGTTCGCGCGGCCGATCGGTGGTGCGACGGTTCCGGAGGAAGCCGCCGGCAAGGTCAAGGACGGCGACCTGATGGCGCGGTTCGACGGCGTGCATGACGGTGAGATCACGGCGTGCGTGATCGGGATCAATGGTGACGTCAACGATCCGGTGATGTGGCGCAAGGTCACCGCGCATGGCGACGAGCTCGAGCTGCGCTGCCAGACGGCCGGCCCCGACGACAAGGTGCTCGTCGTCGAGGCGCCGCCGCAGAAGCGCTTCGACTAAGTTCCGGGAATCTCGCGCGTCCGCGGTGGGTTATCCTCGCCGTGATGGCTGGCGCCAAGGGCGAGGACGAGCTCGCACGGACCGCCACGGCGCCGGGCAGCCCCGAGGGCTCCGTGGCGCCGGCGCTGGACCTCGGTTCCACGCTCGGCCGCTATCGCCTCGAGCGCTCGCTCGGCGGGGGCGCGATGGGCGTCGTGCACGCGGCGTTCGATCCCGATCTCGAGCGCCGCGTCGCGCTCAAGGTGCTGCGCGTCTCCGACGGCAGCGAGGAAGCGCGCCAGCGCCTGCTGCGTGAAGCGCGGGCGCTCGCGCGGCTCGCTCATCCCAACGTCGTGACCGTGCACGAGGTCGGAACGGCGGGCGGCCGCGATTACGTTGCGATGGAGCTCGTCGAGGGCGAGTCGCTCGCGGACTGGCTGCGCGGCGGACCGCGCACGCGCGAGGAGATCGTCGCGGCGTTCGTGGCGGCCGGCCGCGGGCTCGCGGCGGCGCACGCGGCGGGCCTCGTTCACCGCGACTTCAAGCCGCACAACGTGCTGCGCCGCGGCGACGGGCGGATCGTCGTCACCGATTTCGGGCTCGCGAGATATTCGGACGCCGCCCAGCCCGCGAGCTGGAAACCGCAGGCCGACGGCAGCATGAAGCCCGCGGTCTTGACCCAGACCGGCTCGCTGCTCGGCACGCCCGCGTACATGGCGCCCGAGCAGTGGAGCGGCGGCACGATCGGCGCCGCGGCCGATCAGTTCGCGTTCTGCGTCGCGCTGTGGGAGGCGCTCGCCGGCGAGCGGCCGTTCCGCGGCGACACGCTCGACGCGCTCAAGGCCGAGGTCGCGCGCGGGCCGGCTTCGCTCGACGTGTCGAAGCTGCCGCGTCGGTTGCGCTCGGTGCTGCGGCGCGGGCTCGAGCCCGATCCGGCGGAGCGGTGGCCGAGCATGAACGCGCTGCTCGCCGCACTCGTGCGCGGCGAGCGGCGCCCGAAGCTCGCGCTCGCCGCGGTCGGCACCATGGTCGTCACGGCCGGAGCGCTGTTCGTCGCGCTCGGCCGCAGCGGTGGCGTCGGCGGCGAGTGCGCGGCGCCCGTGCTCGATCCCGCGGCGGTGTGGTCGTCGCCACGCGCGGCGACCCTCGCGGCGAACGGCCAGGCGCCGGGCGCACGCGCGCTCGCGCTCGACCTCGCGCGCTGGACCGACACCCGCGCGCGCGTGTGTCGCGCCGATGCGGCCGCGCGGCCGGCTCGGCTCGCGTGTCTCGACGGCGTGCTTGCTCAGGACGATGCGCTCGCGCGCGAGCTCGCGTCGGTGCAGGGCGCGCCGCACGCCGATGCCGGCGCGCTGCTCGTCGATCCGGCTGCGTGCGAGGCGCCGCGCGCGCCGCGCCTGGTGTCCGCGATGTCGCCGGAGCGGCTCGCTGCGATCGACGCGTTCCTCGTGAACGGCGTGGCGCCGGTTCCGCTCGCGGGCGCGCAGGCCGACGCGCTGGTCGCGCGGACGGCGTCGGATCCGTGCGCGGCGGCGCTCGCGCGCATCATCGCATCGACGGCGCGGCACACGACGATCGAGCGCACGCGCGATCTCGCCGAGGCCGATGGCGCCGCGCAGCGCTGCGGCGACGATCGGCTGATCGCGCAGGCGGCGCTCGCGAGCGCGCGCGCCGCGCTCGACATGAACGAGCCCGACCTGACGCCGAAGCTGGAGCGCGCCGATGCCGCAGCCGAGGCCGTGATGCAGCCCGATCTACGCGCCGCGTTCGACGAGCTGCGCGCGATGCTTGCCGAGCGCGCCGATCACCTCGACGACGCGCTGACGCGCTACGAGGCCGCGCGCGACGGCTTCGCGGCGCGCGGCCGCACGCGCGAGGCGCTGCGCGCGTCGATGCGCGTCGAGGAGCTGCGCGAGGTGCGCGGCCGCGCCGACGAGCTCGTGGCCGTGGCCGGCCATCTCGCGGCGTGGCGCGCCGAGGCGGTGGCCGCGCTCGGCGCCGACGATCCGGTCGTGCGCGAGCTCGATACCGCTGCAGCGTGGTGGCAGTTCTCGAACGGCGATGTCGCCGGCGCACACGCACGGTTTCTCGCGAACGCGCGCCAGCTGCCGCTCGATCACGCCGTCCACGCGAGCGGCCGCGTCGTCGACGATCACGGCGCGCCGGTGGCGGGCGCCACGGTCGTCGCCGCGCACGACGTGACCGCCGACGAGCTCGGCATCCTGCCCGATCCCGCGCAGCGCGCGACCACGAGTCGGGCCGACGGCACGTTCGATCTGCCGGAGGCCGTGTCGTCGGGGATCGTCGTCGCCGAGCTCGGCGATCGCCGGAGCCCGCCGCAGCACACGGGTGAGGGGCTCGTGCTCGCGCTCGCAGCGACGAGCCGCGTCGAGGGCCGAGTCGATCTGCGCGGCGCGGCGCGCACGAACGTCACGGTCGCGATCCGCGATCCGTCGCAGGCGATCGGCGAGCTGACCGTCATCGCGCCGGTGCACGCGGACGGGACGTTTGCCACGGCGGGCGTGCCGCGCGGCAAGCTGATCGTGCACGTGCAGCTCAGCCGCGTGCGCGCGGCCCTGCTTTCGGGAACGCCGGTGACGGTGACCGATCCGGTCGTGACCGGCCTGGCACTCGCGGTGCCGAGCTCGTCTCGCGTCGTGCACGTCGTCGTGCGCAGCACGGTCGGCATCGCGCTCAAGCGCGCGGAGGTGATCGTGATGCCGGGCGACATCCGGTCGTCGAACGTGGCCGAGCTGCAGCGCACGATCCAGGGCTTCGAGCAGCGCTCGGCGCTTCGCATCGAAGGCGAGCACGCACCCGCGTCGGTGCTCGCGGTCGCGAAGCCGGGCGACGTGTACGCCACCGTGAGTGACGCGCCGGAGGGGCGCGCGAGCGCGTGCGCGATCGGGATGCCGGGCGAGGTCACCGATCCGGATCTCGACCAGAAGATTCCGATGCATCTCGACAAGATCGAGGTGCGCTGCGTCCCGCTCGACGAGCACGCGCAGGTCGTGCTCGTCGAGGTCCCGCCGTGGCCGCGGCTTGACTGACGGCCGTGTTACCGTCGACCCGCTGGTGTCGGAGGTCGCGACACGGATCGTCGAGTGCCCCGCGTGCGGGGCTCCGTTGCCGGACGATCACGGCGGCGAATCCGTCACGTGCGCTTCGTGCGGCAAGGTCGTCGAGCGCGCGGCCGATGTTCGCGAGCGCGACGCCGCGCTCGCGAACGTGGAGAGCTCGCACGCGCAGGCCGAGGCGCTCTATCGCAAGCTCGGTTCGCCGCCGACGCTTTCGCAACGCCTCGCTGCGGTCGTCGCCAACAAGTGGCTGTGGATCGTCGGCTTGCCGTTCATGCTGTCGTTCTTCCTCATCGCCGGCCACTGGATCGCGCACGTGGTCGAGGCGGTCTACGAGTACTTCACCCACGCGCGCCTCATCCACGTGGCGTCGAACGTCACGATCTACATGATGTACGACGGCTGGGCGTGTCTGCTGCTGGTCGCGGTGTTCGTGTGGAGCTTGTTCGGCGAGCGCGTCGACGCGCGCCGCGATCTGCAGGCCGCGCTCGCCGCCAAGCCACCGGAGACGCCCGGTGGCCCGGCGCGATGCCGCCAGTGCAGCGCGCCGATCGAGGTGCCGACGGGCGCGTTCGGCGTCCGCTGCCCGTATTGCGGCGCCGACAACCTCACGCAGGTTCCGACGGGCTGGGCGAACCGCGCGAACAAGATCGCGGCCGACGTCCAGATGTCGGTCGGGACCGCGCGCGAGCACGCCGCCTTGGGGCGGCGGCGCGTGCTCCGCGCCGCGATGTGGCGGCTTCCGCTCGCGGCGATCGTGGCGCTGTTCGGCGTGTGTACCGTCAGCCGAGGCAGCGGCTCGGAGTTCGACGCGTCGCGCGTCACCGCCGGCAAGTCGGGCCAGTACGGGCTGTTCGTCCACGAGAGTGGAGGCCGCGCGGATCGCGTGACACGACCGTTCTTCGAGTGCCGAGACGTCGAGCAGCGGACCGCGGACCATCAGCTCGCGGGCATGGCCTCGCTCTGGTGCGACGATCCGAAGGATCCGAACACGAGTTGCTTCGCCGAGGCGGTGTTCCCGCTCGTGCGCGGCGATCGCTTCCGCCTTGTCACGGCCGTCCCGGGCGGCGCCGCGGCGGGTTTCGAGCTCGCCGGGCGCGACTTCGGCGGCCTCGCCGCGCTCGGCGGCTACGGCGACGACGACTTCAAGATGCCGCTCGCGTCGGCGCGTGCCGGCGTGGCAGCGTTCGACGAGCCGATCGCGATCTCGGGCTGGTACTTGCTCGAGCTCACCGCCAAGTGGGACGCCGCGTTCTGGCCGTGCGTCGACACCAGCGGCGAGCGGTGAGCTATCGCAGCCCCGCGCCGTCGACGACGATCCCGACCTCCGGCTCCTCGCCGATCCGGATCAACGCCGACGCGAGCACGTCGGGCGTGGTCGAGCGATAGCGGTCGCGCAGCTTCTTGCCGCCCCAAGGGCCGAAAAGACCGCGCGCGACCGCGAGCAGGCCGTCGCCGACGACCGCCGCCGTGCGCTCGCCGATACGCGAGTCGTCGCGGTCGCCGGTGATGATCGACGGGCGCGCGATCACCCACGGCGCGCCGGAGCCCTTCACCGCTTCCTCGGCCCGGCCGCGGGCGCGCAGATACGCGCTGCGCGCGCCGGCGTCCGCGCCCACCGACGACAGGTACACGATGCGCGGCGCCGGCACCAGCGCCGCCTGCTTCACCGCGTCGACGACCATCGTCGTCAACCCGAGATCGACGCGCTCGTAAATGTTGCCGTCGACCCCGTCGGCCTTCGCCTTGCCGCGCGTGGTTCCGATCAAGATGTAGATCTGCGTGGGCCGCAGCTCGCGCATGCGCGCCGCGAGCGCGTCGACTTCCCACGGCGTGACGTCGATGGTCGCGCCCATCTCGGAGAAGCGCGCGCGCCAGTTCTCGAGCTGCTTCGAATCCGGGCGCACGTGCGCGATCGTTCGCGTGCCGCGCACGCACAGCTGGCGCACGACCTCGCGGCCGACGAAGCCGGTCGCGCCGAACACGAACGACTTCAGATCGAGCTCGATGGTCATCGCGAGCTATCCGAGCTTCGCGAGCGCGGCCTGCATCCGCGCCTTGAGCGGCTCGACCGCCGCCGGATCCTTGACGTTGATCACCGGCTCGGTGTCGTACTGCTCGTAGAACACGCTCGCCGGCGTCTCGCTCGGCACGCCGAGCGCCTCGCGGATGCGCTTGAAGTCGGGCACGAAGCCGCGATCGATCAGCGGCAGGATCGTGCCGGCGATCGTGCCGGTCAGGCCGCAGATGTAGACGATCACGTTCTTCGGCGTGAATCCGCCGGGCGGCAGTCCGATGCGCTTCTCGAGATCGGCGAGCCGGGGTCCCTCGAAGAAGCTCTCGACGCGGCCGACGTCGCCCTTCCAGCCCGGCGCCTCTTTCGGCCGGCTCACCGTGCCCCAGTACTTCAGGTGATTGCGATCGACGAAGCGCGCGAGCTCGTCGCGATAGCCGAGGTCGTCGGGATACGACGCGCCGTGTAGCAGCACCCACTTCGACAGATCGACGTTCGGATCGCGGCGCGCTTCGCTGCGCACCATGCTGAGGAACGGCGCCGAACCGGTGCCGGCCGCGACCATCACGCGCACGCGCGAGTCGGCGTCGCCGACCGTGTCGTGCACCGTGAACACGCCCGCCGCGACCGCGCGCATGTACATGCGGTCACCGTTCTTGAGCTTCCACAACAGGTGCGTGAGCGGGTTCTCCGATTCGGGCTTCGCGACCCAGCGGATGTAGAACTCGGTCGGCCCGTCGTCCTCGGGCGCCGACGCGATCGACATCGAGCGGCGCACCGAGCCGAGCTCGGGCTTCTCGGCGTTGTTCATGCCGAGCACGCAGTACTGGCCGGGCCGGAACCACAGCTTCTCCGCGGGCTTCTGGTCGGGCTGGACGCGGAATACCGTGAGCGCGTTGGTCAGATCGATGCGCTCGACGAGCGTGGCGTTGTACTCGAGGGGCTTGGCCATCGCGGGGACGCTATCACAACGTCAGCGCGGCTTCGTCGCGACGAGCGCCTTGAACTCGTGGGGCACCAGGCCCATCAGCCGATCCTCGATGCGCTCGTAGCGCAGGTCGCCGACCGTCGCGAGGTCGAGCTTGCCCGCGACCTGCTGCTCGAGCAGCTCGCGCGTGTAGCCGATCTTCGGCAGGTCGACACCGGCGTCGGCGGCGAGCGCGCGCAGCGCCCGGAAGTGGCTGCGCGTGGTCGCCAGGCCCTGCTGCGTGCGGTCGAGATCGACGAGATCGATCACGAACTCGACGTTCGCCTGCAAGCCCGAGCCGCGCGCGACCTGTTGCAGGTGGCCGAAGTGCGTCGACAGCTCGGGGTGGTCGAGGTGCGTCGACAGCCGCGGCCACGCCGAGACGTCGCCGAACTCGGTCACGATCGCGCAGCCGCCGGGCGCGAGCGCGCGCGCGATCCTCGCGACGAGCTGGAACGCGCCGGTCTGGAGATGAAACGGCTCGGGCGCGTCGTCGAGGTTCACGCCGGTGTCGGCGGCGACCGCGCTGATCTCGCGCACGAGCGCGGGGGTCGCCGTGCCCGTGCCGTCGAGCGCGAGCCCGAGATCGGCGCGCGACAGCTGGCGCGCTGGTAGATCGCCGACCATCTCGTTGCAGATCACCAGATCGAACGCGGCGTCGGGCAGCGCGACGGCGAGCGCGTCGCCTTCGATCCACTTCGCGGAGTCGCCGAGCCGCTCGCGCTGCGCGGCCGCGAGCGTCGGCGCGAGCTCGACGATCGTGTAGTCGACGTCGCGCCCGGCCGCGCGCAGCCGCGCGATCGCGTCGCGCGCGACGTAGCCGAGCCCGGCGCCGATCTCGAGCACGCGCACGCGACCCGGCGGGACCGCGCCGCGCGCGACGAGCGCGTCGACCAGCGCCTGCCCGTACGTGCGCCCGGCCAGCGCCGGATGCGGCACGCGGAACAGATGCGACAGCGTGGTCTCCTGGTGATCGAACTGCTCGTGCGCGTCGGCGATGCCGTGCCGGTAGTAGTCGGTGAGGAGCGCGGGCGGCGGCACCGGCTCGCCCGGCTTCCACGGCGCGTATGGCATCGTCGACGCGAGGTAGCGCGGCGCGAGCCCGGGGCGCTTCGCGTACACCGACCACGGCATCATCGAGAGCTTGAGCGCCTGCACGTCGCTGTGCACGAGCCGGCGCACGAGCGCGAGCAGCTTGTCGTGATCGAACTTGCCGCGCAGCTCGACGAGGCGCTTGTCGCCGTCGAACGCGTCCCACATGCGGGTCTCGTCGGCATCGAGGAACAGCTCCTGGATCGGCCGCTCGCCCCACGCCGTCCAGATCACGAGCCGGTCGTCGCGGCGCTGCCACACGTTCCACTTGCCCTTGATCGGCACGAACGCCCACAGGCCCTCGAGCTCGTCCTCGTCGGGCGGCACCAGCACCGCGTGGGCGGCGAGCACCTCGACGAACTGCTTCGGATCGGCATCGCCGAAGCGGCCGCCGAAGCGATCGATCGTCGCGTGCGTGTCGGCGCCGCCCGCGAACGCCTCGACGAGGTCGGCGATGTCGGGGCTCATCTCCATGAGATAGCCGTACAGATCGTGGAACAGGTACACCGCCCCCATGTGCGCGAACCACGACAGGTGCGCCGATCGGCGCAGCTTCACGGGGACGTCCATCGCTCGTTCGTATCACGCTATGTTCGCGGCGTGGCCTACCTGTTCGAGACCGAGGAGCACGCGCAGATCCGCGCGACCGCGCGCAAGTTCGCGCTCGCGCACATCGCACCGCACGGCGCGCGCTGGGAAGAAGACGAGGAGTTTCCCGTCGAGCTCTACGCGGCCGCCGGGCGCGCCGGCATCCTCGGCATCGGCTATCCGGAGGCGATGGGCGGGCAGGGCGGCGACCTCGGCCACGTCGTCGTCGCGGCCGAAGAGATCGTGCTCGCCGGCCGCTCGGTCGGGACGATGGTCGGGCTCGGCACGCACGGCATCGCGCTCCCGCCGATCGTGCGGTTCGGGACTCCCGACCAGCACGAGCGCTTCGTCGCCCCGACGTTGCGCGGCGAAAAGATCTCCGCGCTCGCGATCACCGAGCCGAGCGGCGGCAGCGATGTCGCGTCGCTCGCGACGCGCGCGGTGCGCGACGGCGACCATTACGTCGTCACCGGCGCGAAGACGTTCATCACGTCGGGCACGCGCGCCGATTTCGTCACCGCGGCCGTGCGCACGGGCGGCGAGGGCCACGCCGGCGTGTCGCTGCTCGTGATCGAGAAGGCGACGCCGGGCTTCGCCGTGTCGAAGAAGCTCAACAAGACCGGCTGGTGGGCAAGCGACACCGCCGAGCTCGCGTTCGACGGCTGCCGCGTGCCGGTCGCGAACCGGATCGGGCCCGAGCACGGCGCGTTCCCGATGATCATGATGAACTTCGCGTCGGAGCGGCTCGCACTCGCCGCGCAGTGCGTCGCGATCGCCGAGCTCGCGTATCGCGAGTCGATCGCGTACGCGCGCGAGCGCCACGCATTCGGCAAGCCGCTGACCGGATTCCAGGTCACGCGCCACAAGCTCGCGGACATGGCCAGCCGGATCGCGGCCGCGCGCGCGCTCGTCGGCGAGCTCGTCACGCGCGCGCTGCGCGGCGAGCAAGTCGCCGGCCTGGCCGCGATGGCGAAGAACGTCGCGACCGACATGCTGACGTTCGTGTGCGATCACGCGGTGCAGATCCACGGCGGCTACGGCTACATGCGCGAGACGCTGGTCGAGCGCCTCTATCGCGACGCGCGGCTGTATCCGATCGGCGGCGGCACGCGCGAGATCATGAACGAGGTGATCGCGAAGACGGAGGGTTACTGATGCAGGACGAGGTCACGACGTGGCGTGCGGTGCCGCCGGTGCTCTACGCGTGGTTCGTGCTCG
Source organism: Kofleriaceae bacterium (assembly GCA_035500135.1). Lineage (GTDB taxonomy): Bacteria > Myxococcota_A > Polyangia > Haliangiales > Haliangiaceae > JABFXX01. The sequence continues at coordinate 29,877 of DATJXL010000092.1, read as the reverse complement.
AGGTCGCCTACACCGCGATCCAGACGGTCGTGTTCCACCAGATGTGGTTCGGCCCGCGCATCCTGCTCGTGTGGGCGGGAATCGGCATGGCGTCGGGCGTGTGCGCGACGTTCGGTTCGTTCGAGCTCGCGAGCCGGCTCACCGGAACGGCGCGGCTCGGCGCGCAGGTCGCGGCATGGTCGAACCTCGGGATGCTGCTGCTCGAGCTCCTGCTCGGCACGTACTTCGAGGTCTCGCACCACGTGCCGCACTGGCTGGTCCAGGTCGATACGTACCTGTGGTTCGGGATCGACCTCGCGATCGCGATCGGCTGGACGCTGGCGGCGCTGCGCTACAAGGCACTCGCGGCCGCCGCGATCACGGTCGCGGCGATCTGCGGCCTGCCATACGAGGTGTACGACGGGCTGTTTCGGATCGGTGCCGGTTCGTGGCTGCATTCCGCGCTCGTCGCCATGCACGTGCTCGCGCTCGGCGCGCTCGTCGTCGCCTCCGCGCGCGGCCGTGCCCACGTCGATCCGGTGCGGGCCCAGCGCGGGCTGCGCATGATCGCCGGCTCGATGCAGTTTCGTGTGGTCGCCGGCGTGCTCGGCGCGGTCGCGCTGGCGATGGCGGCGGCCTCGACGGGCGAGGCCGGCATCGGGCTGATCAAGGCCGGACTCCTCGGCGCCGCAGCGATCGGCCTGATCGCCCACGCGCTGTTCGTGTGGGGGTTGCTCGACGCCACGCGCGCGGCGGTGCCGGAGCTGCCGCGCTGGCTGCTCGTCCCGGCGGGCGCCGGCACGGCGTGGACGGCGGGGGTCGCGTTTCGCCAGCTGGTCGCGCTGTACCACGCGCTCTACGGCAGCGACGTCAACGATGCCATGGACGTCATTCAAGCGCTGACGGTCCCGCAGCTCGCCGCGATGTCGGTCGCGCTGATCTTGGTCGTGATCGCGATCGGCATCTTCGCGCAACGGCGCGGCGACGCGGCGGCGAGCATCGAGGTCTCGGGGCGCGGTGCGACCGCGATCGTGCTGTGGCTGATCAGCGCCGCGGTGACGACGTGGCTGGTACCGACCGCGAAGTCCAGCGGCGCGGGTGCGATCTACGTGGTGCTCTCGGTCGGCGCGATGCTCGCCGCGATGCTGCTGTTCGCGGGTCTGTGCCGGCGCGCCGCCGGCATGATGACGAGCGGTGCCGCGCTGCCGGGCGCGCGCGTCGTGCGCTAGCCGATCGCGGAGAGCGCGCGATCGAGATCCGCCGCCGCGAGCCGCGAGTTCGCGCGCACGCCTTCGACGAGCTCGTCGTGATCGCCTTGGTTCGCCTCGAGGTACGCGCCGACGCAGCCCGGGTGCATGTAGCCCGCGCCGCGCGTCACCATCGCGCCGGTGTCGATCTCGCGCTCGATCGCGACGCGCAGCGAATCCTTCTCGATCGCCTGCTGGCACTGCATGCACTTCGCGCGTCCGGTCGGCGCCTTGTCGGCGTACGGGAAGCCGCCCGGCTTGGCGTGGCCGCCCGCGATCGCGCTCGCCATCTTCTGCTCGAGCTCGGCGCGGTTCGGCACGGTGCCCGCGAATCCCTTGAGCGCCTCGCCGAGCTCCTTCGGCAGCTTCTCGGCCGCGCACATCAGGTGATGCCAGCGCAGGCTCGGCGCATCGCCGAACGCGTTGGGCGCCTCTTCCCCGAAACGCAGCTCGCCCTTCGCGATCGCCTTCTTGCACGTGCGGCAGCTCGCCCGCCCCGATTTCGCTTCCTCGATCACGTTCGCCATCGCGGCTTGTGTACCATGCGCGCCGATGTCCCGTGCCGAACAGCCGTATCCGGTCATCGCGACGCGCGTCGACTCGCGGTCGCCCGAGTTCCGCGCGAATCACGAGGCGAACACCGCCGCGGTCGCGAAGCTCGCGGCCGCGCTCGCCGAGGCGACCGTCGGGGGCGGCGAGAAGTACACGTCGCGCCACCGCGCCGCGGGCAAGCTGCTGCCGCGCGAGCGCATCGAGCTGCTCCTCGATCGCGACTCGTACTTCCTCGAGCTGTGTCCGCTCGCCGGCAAGGACGTGCCGGGTCACACGCCCGGCGCCGGCTTCATCGGCGGCGTCGGGCGCGTGTCGGGCGTCGAGTGCACGATCAGCGCGAGCGAGTCGACGGTCAAAGGCGGCGCGGTCAGCGAGATGACGGCCGTGAAGTCGGCGCGGCTCGCCGAGGTCGCCGACCACAACCGGCTGCCGACGATCTCGCTGATCGAATCAGCCGGCGCCGATCTGCCGAACCAATCCAAGATCTTCGTCCCGGGCGGCCGGCTGTTTCGCGAGCTCACGCGGCGCTCGCGCGAGCGCATTCCGTCGATCTGCCTCGTGTTCGGCAGCTCGACCGCGGGCGGCGCGTACATCCCCGGCATGAGCGACTACATCGTGATGGTCGAGCAGCAGGCGCAGGTGTACCTGGCCGGGCCGCCGCTCGTGAAGATGGCGATCGGCGAGGACGTCGATCACGAGCAGCTCGGCGGCGCCGAGATGCACGCGCGCACGAGCGGCGTCGCCGACTATCTGGCGCGCGACGAGCGCGACGCGATCCGGATCGGCCGCGAGATCGTCGCGCACCTCGACTGGAAGAAGGCCGCGGCGCCGAGCGAGCGAGAGATCGAGCCGCCGCGGTACGACGCCGACGAGTTGCTCGGCATCGCGTCGCCCGACGTCAAGGTGCCGTACGACGCGCGCGAGGTGATCGCGCGCATCTGCGACGGCTCGCGGTTCTCCGAGTTCAAGCCGCTGTACGGCGCGACGCTCGTGTGCGGGTGGGCGCACCTGTGCGGGTTTCCGGTCGGCATCCTCGCGAACAACGGGATCTTATTTTCGGATTCGGCGCAGAAGGGCGCGCAGTTCATCGAGCTGTGCAACCAGGCCGACGTGCCGCTGCTGTTCCTCCAGAACATCACCGGCTTCATGGTCGGCAAGAAGGTCGAGCAGGAAGGCATCATCAAGCACGGCGCGAAGCTCATCAACGCGGTGTCGAACTCGACGGTGCCGGCGATCACGATCATGACCGGCGCGAGCTACGGCGCCGGCAACTACGCGATGTGCGGCCGCGCGTACGCGCCGCGCTTTCTGTTCACGTGGCCGAATCACCGCATCGCGGTGATGGGCGGCAAGCAGCTCGCCGGCGTGCTCGACATCATCCAGCGCGAGGCCGCGGCCAAGCGCGGCGAGCCGGTCGACGAGCAGAAGCTCGGCGCGATGAAGGCGATGACCGAGCAGATGATCGACAAGGAGAGCGATCCGTACTTCGCGACCGCGCGGCTGTGGGACGACGGCATCATCGATCCGCGCGACACCCGCACCGTGGTCGCGATCGCGCTGTCCGCGGCGTACTCGGCTCCCGTGCGCGGCACGACCAGCTGGGGTGTGTTCCGCCACTGAGGTAGCGCTACCACTGGAGGCCGAACGCCAGCGTGAGGCCGGCCACCGGACCTTGTGGCGTCACGCCGAGCTCGAGGCCCGGGCCGATCCGCACGTGATCGCCGCCAAAGTCGACTCCTCCACGCGGCACGATCATCGGGGCGGTCGAGCTCGTGGCCATGCCATTGGAGTCCGTGTAACCGGTGTGCGAGAGGCCGGCGTCGAGACCGGCGTACGCGCACACCATGTTCACCGCGAAGCAGCCGCGTGCCTCGATCCCGCCGCGGACCTGCAGCGTCGAACCCGTACTGCTGCTCTCGTCGACCTCCTTCGCACTGCTCGCGAGGACCATGCCGTGCCACCACAGAGGCGAGCTACCGATGCGCACACCGCCCGCGAGGGCCGGCGCGACATACATCGCGCCTTGCGTGCCGCCGTAGTCGATCACCAGCTGCGCGTAGCGGTCGACGTCGACGGTTGGCGGTGCCGACGTCGCAGGCTGGGCTGTTGACGCGGTCGCCGGTGCGGGCGCAGGCTCGGTCAGCGACGACTGCGCGGCGGCGATCGAGGCGGTGACGAGGAGGGTCGCGAGGGTAACGAGCGTCTTCATGGCCCGGCCTTCAGCAATGGTCGGACCACGTAGCAAATGCCCGGATTCACATGAAAGCCCGTCGAGCTTTCACCAGGTATCTTCCACCACGTGTTGCTCGAGTTGAGGACGAGCCCGAGGAGCTGTGGGCATTGTTCGACGTGCTCAACGTCGCGTGCGGCGGCCACGCCGGCGACGACGCGAGCATGGCGCGCATCGCGGCGTTCTGCGCGACGCGCGCGCGCCCGCGGTTCGGCGCGCATCCGTCGTTTCCGGATCGCGAAGGATTCGGGCCGGCGGTCGATCGTGATCGCGGAACGTGCGCTCGCCGCGCCCGCGCGCTCGCGGCGAGCGGCCGCGGCGACGCGATCTGCGTGCACGGCGACACGCCGGGCGCGCTCGCGATCGCGCGCGCGGTGCGCGAGGCGCTCGGATGATCGAGTGGGTAGCGCTCGGCGAGCGCGTGATCCGGTACTGGTCGCGATCGCGCTGTCGGCGGCGTACTCGGCGCCGGTGCGCGGCACGACCAGCTGGGCGTGTTCCGGCACTGAGGTAGCGCTACCACTGATACGCGAGCGCGGCCGTGAACCCGAGCTGATCCCAGCCGGTGTGGTCGAAGCCGACTTCGACGCCCGGGCGCACGCGGAGACGCTCGCTGCCGATGTCGAGGCCCACGCGCGGGATGATCTCGCCGCCGTGCCTGTTGTCGTTGTCGTCCTCGGCCATGTACTGCGTCCGCGAGTACGCCGCGTCGACACCGCCGACCACGCACGCGATCCCGTTCAGTGCACAACCGCGAGCCTCGAGTCCGGCGCGCACTTGCAACACCGAGCCCGAGTACGTGAGCTCGTCGACACCGCCGGCGCTGCCGGTCATGACCTCGGCGTGCACCCACAGCGGTCCGTGGTCGAGGCGCATGCCGCCTTCGACGGTCTCGCCGAGGATCATGGCGCCTTGCGTACCGCCAAACACGCCGCCGAGTTGCAGGTAGTGTGAGGGCTCCTGCGCAGGCTCCGGCGTCGCGGTCGCGGTCAGCGACGGTTGCGCGGCTGCGATCGCGGTGGTGGCCAGGAGCGTGGACAGGATGAGGATTGTCTTCATGGCCGAACGACATAGGCAATGGTCGGACCAGCGTTGCAACTGACTGGAAGTTGGTTCCAATTCGCGTAAGTAGCCGATCGCGATGTCGAGCGTTCACCATGGCTGGTCGACCAGCCAGCAGTATGTTTCGACCAGGTGCTGCTCGAACTGGACGCCGGCGAGCGCGAGGACGAGCCCGAGGACCTGTGGGCGTTGTTCGACGTGCTCAACGTCGCGTGCGGCGGCCACGCCGGCGACGACGCGAGCATGGCGCGCATCGCGGCGTTCTGCGCGACGCGCGCGCGGCCGCGGATCGGCGCGCATCCGTCGTATCCGGATCGCGAACACTTCGGTCGTCGAACGATCGAGCTGTCGGAAGATTCACTCGTCGCATCGATCGCCGCGCAATGCGCGGCGCTCGCGCGGATCGCCGGCGACGTGCACTGGGTGAAGCCGCACGGCGCGCTCTATCACGACGCGGCGGCGCGGCCGGAGCTCGCGCGTGCGGTCGTGCGCGGGGCGATCGCGGCGCTCGGCCCGCGCTTCGCGGTGATCGGGCCGCCTGCCGGTGCGCTGCTCGACGCGGCCGCCGCGGCCGGGCTCGCGTACCTGCGCGAAGGCTTCGCCGATCGCGCCACGCGTGCGGACGGCTCGCTCGTGCCGCGCGGCGAGCCGGGCGCGCTCGTCACCGATCCCGCTCGCGCGGCCGAACAGGCCCGCGCGCTCGCGGCGAGCGGTCGCGTCGACGCGATCTGCGTGCACGGCGATACGCCGGGCGCGCTCGCGATCGCGCGCGCGGTGCGCGAGGCGCTCGGATGATCGAGTGGGTGGCGCTCGGCGAGCGCGCGATCCGGTTCGCGCGGCCGGCGGGCGTGTCGCCGCGCGCGCTCGTGCGTGCGATTCGCGCCTGGCCGGGCGTGATCGACGTCGTGATCGCGCGCGAGGACGTCGCCGCGTACTTCGCCGGCGCGCCGCGCGTGCCCGAAGATCCGTTCGCAGGCGCAGCCGACGACGCGCGCGATCCGGTGCGCGAGCACGTGCTGCGCGCGGTCTACGACGGCGAGGATCTCGACGCGATCGCGCGCGCGACCGGTGTCGCGCGCGACGACATCATCCGCCGCCACGCGGCCGCGACCTACACGGTCGACGCGATCGGCTTCCAGCCGGGATTCGCGTATCTGGTCGGGCTCGATCGCGGTCTCGCGCTGCCGCGGCGCGCGACGCCGCGCACCCGCGTGCCGGCCGGCTCGATCGGGATCGCCGGCGACGCGACGTGCGTCTACCCGTTCGATTCGCCGGGCGGCTGGAACCTGGTCGGGCGCGTCGTCGGCGCCGAGCTGTTCGGCGAGCGCGGCGCGCTGCTCCAGCTCGGCGATCGCGTGCGGTTCGAGCCATGACAGAAGGGACGTTGCTCGTCGAACGCGTGCGCGGGCTCGCTGCGGTCCAGGATCTCGGCCGGCGCGGTCACATGCACGAGGCCGTGCCGCCGGGCGGCGCGCTCGTGCCCGAGTTGCTCGTCGCCGCGAACCGCGCCGTGCGCAACGCCGACGGCGCCGCCGCGCTCGAGGTGTTCGGCGAGCTCGTCGTGCGCGCCGAGACCGACGTCGAGCTCGCGCGCGATCGCCCGCGACGCGTGCGAGCCGGCGAGACGTTCACGGTCGCGAGCGAGCCGATGCGCGTCGCGTACCTGGCCGTGCGCGGAGGCGTCGCGGCGCCGCTCGTGCTCGGCGGACGCGGCGCGCTGCTCGCCGCGCACCTCGGCCGTGTGTTGCGTGCCGGCGACCGCATCGCCGGCGCGCACGAGCCGACGAGCCCGGCGAGCGCACCGGCGCCGCTCGCCGACGGGCCGGTGCGGATCGTGCCAGGCCCGGATCTCGACGCGTTCGCACCGCACGCGCTCGACGTGCTGCTCGCCGCGCCGTACGCGATCGCGCGTGCGAGCGATCGCGTCGGTACGCGCCTCGCCGGCGCAGCGATTCCTCGGACCACCAACTATCGCGAGCGTTCGCGCCCGATGGTGCGCGGCGCCGTCGAGGTACCTGCAGATGGCGCGCCGATCGTGCTCGGGCCCGATCATCCAACGACCGGCGGCTACCCGGTGCTCGCGGTCGTGGCCGAGCGCGACCTCGGGCGGCTGTTCGCGATCCGAGTCGGCGGCATGGCCCGCTTCCTGCGGTAGACTGTGGATCGATGAGTCTCGACGCTCGCCTGTCGCGCGCGAGGGTGCTCGTCGAGCTTGGCTGGCTCGCCGAAGCGGAAGCCGAGACGACGAGCGTGCTCGAAGAAGCGCACGACGATCTCAGCGCGCTCAGCCTGTTCGCGAAGATCAAGCACGTGCGCGGTCAGCTGTCACAGGCGATCGCGTGCTGGGCGCACATCCACGCGCGCTCGCCGCACAACGAGAACGTGATGATGCAGCTGCGGGCGATGCTGCAGCTCGCCCAGGATCCGGAGCGCGGCGCGAGCGAGTTCCTCGTGCTGGGCGGCTTCGAGCTGGCGCGCAAGCCGGCGGTGCAGCTCGAGCTCGAGCACGCGTTCGCGCTCCATCACGAGCACAAGCCCGACGAAGCGCGCGCGGCGGTCGCGCGGCTCGCGGCGCGCCAGCGCGGCCACGACGCGCAGCTCTACAAGGTGGCGGTGATCGCTGGCGCGTGGCTCGCGGAGCTGTCGGGCGATCTCGCCGCGGCGCGCACGCAGCTCGAGCAGCTCGGTCACGAGCGCGGCTACGAGCACGATCTCGATCGCCTGTTCGCGCTCGTACGCGTCTACGAGCGGCTCGGCACGCAGGCGACGATCGAGGCCGCCGCAAAGATCTGCCGCCACGTGCTGCGCGAGCTCGAGACCAAGGGCATCGAGAAGATCTCGCTGTTCAGCCAGCTCGCCGCGCTCGAGCGCCGGGCCGGCCGCACCGAGCTCGCGGCCGAGCTCGATCGCGCGTTCCTCGCCGGCGTGCGCCGCCGCATGCACCGGCCGAGCTTGCACGAGCTCGTGCGCGTCGCGTCGCGCGATTACCTGCCGCTCGAGCTCCTGCGCACCGTGCGTCCCGCCGGCGCGGAGCTGCCCGCGGAGCTGCCGCGCCGCGAGCGTGCGCTCGCCCACGCGCTGCGCGGCGAGCTCGCGCAGGCGCGCATGCTGCTCGCCGACGGCGGCGAGCGCCTCGATCGGCGCTACCTCGCGGATCTCGCCGTGCTCGAAGGCGACGACGAGCGCGCGATCGCGCTCTACCTCGAGACGCTCGCCGAGCCGCCCGAGGATCCGCTGATCGTCGGCTGGCTCCTCGACCGTTACGCGGCATCGCTTCGCGATGCGGCGCGCCCCGGCGAAGCCGGAGCTTTCGATGGCCACGCGCGCGCGCCGAGTGCCGCGATCGCCGCGCGCTGGACCGATCCGGCGCGACGCGACGCGACGCGCGAGCTGCTCGAGGCCCAGCTCGCGCTCGATCCGCTGCGGCCCGAGCCGTGGCGCCGGCTCGCCGTCCTGCACGCGCTCGCCGGCGATGCCACCGAGGCCGCGACCGCGTCGGCGCGTGCCGACGTGCTCGCGAAGGCCGCCGCCGCGCGCGCGGCGCCGATCGGCCGCGTGCTCGCGGCGGGCGTCTATCACTTCATCGGCAAGGCCAAGGGCCTCGTCCACGAGGTGTGGGTGCATCGCGAGCGCGCCGCGCCCGGCCGCGGCGGCACGCTCGCCGCCGACGACATCCACGGCAACGTCACGCCCGAGATGCGCGCCGCGATCCGCAACACGTTCGTCGCGGTCCGCGAGTACGCGCGCGCGAAGTTCCCGGTGCAGGTCGCCGACCTCGCCGACTACACGTACTCGTACAAGCTGCCGAAGGAAGACGAGCCGTCGGGCGGGCTGTCGGCGGGCCTGCCGTCTGCGCTCGCGTTCCTGTCCGTGTTCCTGCAACAGCCGGTGCGTTCCGCGATCGCGTCGTCGGGTGCCCTCGTCACCGAGGCGCACGACGCGATCACGATCGGACGCATCGGCGAAGCGGATTACAAAGTGAAGGCGGCGTACCACGCGAACCTCGCGACCCTCGTCCTGCCCCTCGCGAACCGCGCAGATCTCGAGCGCAGCACGCTCGTGCCGCCCGATATCTGTCGCGAGATCGTGCAGTACGCCGCCGATCTGGACCAAGCCGTCAAGCTCGTGTTTGGAGCCGACGTGTTCGTACGCTAGTAAACGAACGGAACCTGGACCTGCGCGAACGGGAACGTCTGCGCCGCCCGCACCTGCCACATCGGATCCCACGACGTGTGCGCGATCCCGGTGTACGGGTTCGCGGTGAACGCGTTCGTGGTGTACGGGTTCGTGGTCCACGGGTTCGTCGTGTGCGAGAGCCCCTGCACGAACGGCGAGAACGGCTGGCCGAAGTTCGGCTGGCCGTAGGTCGGCTGGCCGAACGCCAGCTGCGAGTAGGGACCGAACGGCGAGTAGCCGTACCCGCCGAGCGTGGGCACCGGCACCTGAGCGCCGAGCGCCGCCGACGTGTGCTGGATGCCGTGCACCGACATCCTCACCTGGTTGAGCGCCTCGATGGTCTGCGCGATGCGATCGTTGAGCAGCTGCAACTTCTGGATATCCACCTTGACCGTTTCCATTGCCTGTCTCTCCTGTAGTTGGGTTGCGATCACGAAACCAAGATCGGAATGCGCGACGGCTCGCCGAGCTGCGCGCGCAGGACGCGAACGTGCAGCACGCCGGAGTCGAGCCGCGCTGCGAGCTGCTCGGGCTCGACGCGCGCCGCGAACACGAACGCGCGGGAGAACGCGCCGTATTGCGCTTCCCCGCCGTCGAGTCCGCGCGGCGTCTGGTCTTGCCACGGCGGTGTCCGCGTGCCGCGCACGACGAGGCGGCGGCCGTCGAGCTCGAGCTCGATCGAATCGCGCCCGACGCCGGGAACGTCGATCGCGAGGTGCGCGCCGACATCGTCGTGCCACGCACACGCGCGTGGTGTCCACGCCGACGCGGCCGCCGTGGGCGCGAGCCGTTCGGTCGCGGCGAGCAGCCTGCCGAGCTGCTCCTCGACGTGACGCGCCGGATCGGTCTCCGGTGGCATCGGCGTGCCTTCGACGTGAGGTGGCCGCTGGCCGGTCAGCGCGAAGTAGAGTTGTTCGACTCGCTCGATCGTTTCTTCGATGCTCGCGTTCATGTGCTCTCCCTGCGGGCCGAGCGCCGCATTGCACGCGGTGCACCACCACGCGCGTGCGGCAATGTGGGGCGCACGGCGCGCGTGCGTGCATGCTCCCGATCGATCGCGTGCGGGAGGGGAACGGCGTCACTGCGCGCCGAGATCGCACCGCACGCTCCCGGCGACTGGAGTTGCCGTCTAGGCCATCCGCCACGCGCTGCGGCAAGCAACGTGGATGATTCGCGCGGCTCCCGGGCGCATGGGTTGCAGCTCCCACCAGCTCATGGCAGCTCGATCGGCCGGCCACAGTGCCGCTTCGCTGCTGGTGCTCCTCGCGTCGTGCGCGTCGGGTATCGGCGATCCCCCGGCGACCGACGACGAGGCAACCGACCTCGATCCGGTCAGCTGGAGCGGCGGCAAGGCCGACGCGATGTCGTCGACGTTCCAGCAGAACGAGGTGATGTCTGTTCACGTGCTGACCGCGAGCAGCGCGGTCACCGCCGATGCGATCCAGGCGTTTCTCGCGAGCTCGCCGTACGGCACGCGCAGCTGGCTGGCCGACTACACCGCCTCGAACGGCGAGAGCTTCGCCCAGCTCGTGATGGACTCCGCGAACGCGCACGGCATCGATCCGGTCGCGCTGCTGGCGCGCGCGCAGGTCGAGAGCTCGCTCGTGAGCGCGACCTCGCAACCGAGCGCGACACGCGTCAACGCGGCGCTCGGCTGCGGTTGCCCCGACAACGGCGGCTGCCTGGCATCCGACGACGGCCTCGCGACCCAGCTCGATTGCGCGGGCCTCGTGCTCGCGACCCAGATGGCGAACTCCGCCGCCGGCGATGGCACGTGGAACCGCGGCCGCGCGCGCGCGACGCAGGACCAGGTGCTCGTCACGCCCGCCGACGACAGCACGGCCGCGCTGTACGCGTACACGCCGTGGGTGCTGGTCGGGCAGGGCGGCAACTGGCTGGTGTGGAACGTCACGCGCCGGTTCTTCCAGGCATTCGACAACGCGGGCGCGCTGAATCTGTAGCGAGCTCGCGATGTCAGACGCGCGCGCTACACGTGCGCGACGATGAGGTTCCCACGATTCTGGGCGCGCGGCCGCTCGGGCCCGGCCACGTGCTGGCGGTGGTCGGATGCCAGCCGCGAGGATGCGCAACAGCAGGCCGACGCACGCGCCGCCGAGCTCGCGCGGCTGTTCGCGAGCGGCAAACCGTTCGATCGCTACATCTACGGCGATCGGCCGCTGCGCGAAGAGGTCGTGTACGAAGCCGCGAGCGCGGTGGTCACGCGCAACCTGTACGGCGCGCTCGTGCTCAACACCGAGCGCGCGATGTTCATCGACATCGACTTCGGCGACAACGCCGCACGCGCACCGATCGCGCGCGATGCGCTGCGCGCGTGGGCCGGTCGCCATCCCGAGCTCGGCGTCCGCGTCTACCGCACCGCCGCCGGTCTGCGCGGACTGGTGGCGACGCGCACGTTCGATCCGGCGAGCGACGAAGCCCTGGCGCTGCTCCGCGAAGCCGGCAGCGACCCGCTGTACGTCAAGCTGTGCAAGGCGCAGCGGTCGTTTCGCGCTCGGCTCACGCCGAAGCCGTGGCGCGTCGGGATGCGGATGCCGCCCGTGCGCTGGCCGTTCGATGACGCGGCGAGCGAGCAGCGGTTCCGTTCGTGGCAGGCCGAATACGAGCGCGCGAGCCAGCGTCATTCGGCCTGCGAGCTCGTGGAAACACTCGGACCGACTACGGTTCACGCCGAGCTCGGACCGTTAGTCGAGCTTCACGATCAGCGCGCATGCAGCGGCCGTGCGCTGGCCTGAATCTGACTCAACGAATGTTGCGTGGAGAAAAACTCATACATTCCGCGAAAAAAAACGGGATCAGTAGCCAGCGCAACGGCGTATATAAGCGCCGCGATGGCGTTCGGCGGTATTGGCGAATCTTCTTCGGCGCAGGCGCGCCCGGTTCGGGCCTTGTTCGTCGACGACGACGAGCTGTTGCTCGCGACCGTGCAACGCGCGCTACGCGATCAACGTGCGCTCGAAATTTCGGTAGCGAGCAATGCGATCGACGCGATGCTCGCGATCGGTACGACGCGCCCCGACCTGGTCGTGATGGACGTGTACATGCCGGGCCTCGATGGCATCGAGGCGTGTCGCCGCATCAAGGCCAACGCCGAGACCGCGCACGTGCACGTCATCCTCACCAGCGTGTCGATGACTCCGGATGTCGAGCGCGCCGCGCTCGCGGCCGGCGCGCAGCGTGCGATCGACAAGCCGACCGATCTCGCCGGGCTGCTCGCGCTGACCGAGCCGGTGATCGCTGCGGCCGAGGAGCCGCCGGCGCAGGTCACCGTTCGCGCCGCGGACCTTCTGGTGCAGATGCTCGAGGAGGCCGGCGTCGAGGTCGTGTTCGGGTTGCCGGGCGGCGCGATCTCGCCGGTGCACGACGCGCTGCTCGACAGCTCGATCCGCATGGTGACCACGCGGCACGAAGCGGGCGCGATGTTCGCGGCTCTTGGCCACGCGCACACGACCGGCAAGCTCGGCGTCGTCGCCGTGACGTCGGGCCCCGGCGCGCTCAACTCGATGACCGGGCTTGCCTCGGCGTGGTGCGATGGCCTGCCGGTGCTGCTCCTCGTCGGCGAGGTGCCGCGCCCGGCGCACGGTAAGGGCGTGCTGCAGGATGGCTCGTCGCACGGGCTCCAGCTCGTCGAGATGGCGCGCCACGTGACGAAGCTCGCGGCGGAGGTGCCGCGGCCGAGCGCGTTGCCCCACCTCGTGCGCCGCGCGATCGCGACCGCGATGTCGGGCCGGCGCGGCCCGGTGATGCTGACGCTCCCGCTCGACGTCTCGTGCGCGCAGGTCAACCCGCCGCGCGTCGGCGGCTCGGTCACGATCGGCGAGCACCTCGCGCCCGACGTCGTCGACGAGATCGCGCAGCTCGTGCTCGAAGCCGAGCGCCCGCTGATCGTCGCGGGCAGCGGCGTGCGCGGCCGCGGCGCGCCCGAGCGCCTGCGCGTCGTCGCCGAGCGGTTCGGCTGCCCGGTCGTGACCACGCCGAAAGGCAAGGGCGTGTTCCCGGAGTCGCACCCGCTCGCGCTCGGTGTGCTCGGCCTCGGCGGCCACGCGAGCGCGCGCCGCTACATCGAGCAAGGTGTCGACGTCGTGCTCGCGATCGGCACGAGCCTCGGCGACATGGCGACCGACGGCTTCTCGCCCGCGCTGCAGGGCACGCGCGCGCTCGTGCACGTCGACATCGACGCGCGACAGATCGGCAAGAGCTACTCGCCGACCCACGCGGTGGTCGCGTCGGCGGCGCAGCTGCTCGGCGCGCTCAGCGAGCGGCTCGACGGCCACGCGCCGGCCCGCCGCGAGCTCGCGCTCGCGGGCGTCGATCGCCAGGTGCTCGCACCGTCGCAACGGGCGGACCGCATCGCGCCGCAGGTGGCGCTGCAGGAGCTGCAAGCGCTGCTGCCCGCCGACACGATCTACACGGTCGACTCCGGCGAGCACTTCACGTTCGCGGTGCAATATCTCGAGATCGACCATCCCGATTCGTTCCTGGTGATGACCGGCCTCGGCTCGATGGGCCAGTCGATCGGCGCCGCGATCGGCGCGCAGCTCTCGCACCCCGGCCGTTCGGTCGCCGCGATCTGCGGCGACGGCTGCTTCGCGATGAACGCGTTCGAGATCGCGACCGCGGTCTCGGAGCGCCTGCCGATCCGCGTGTTCGTGTTCAACGACGAGCGCCTCGGCATGGTCGAGATCGGCCACGAGAACGTCTACGGCCGCACGCCATCGTTCCCGACCGCGCCGCTGGACGTGTGCTCGATCGCGCGGGGCCTCGGGGCGGTTACGGCGCGAATGGATGCGCCCGGCAGCCTGCCCGAGCTCGCGGCGATGTTTCGCGATAGTCCAGGACCGGTCGTGATCGACGTGCGCATCGATCCGACGATCGCGTTGAGCAAGACCGATCGCGTGGCGGCGATGTTGGATCGTCGCGCGCGGGTCGTGACGCCGTTCAAGCAGTCGCCCACGCAGCATGTGAGGATCGTGAACTGAAAGGAAGCAGTAATGACCGCAGTTGGGATTCTCGGCATCGGCACGCATCTTCCCGCGCAAGTTCGGACGAACGACTACTGGTCGAGCGATGTGGTCGCTGCCTGGGGCGAGCGAATGGCTGCCCGCGTCACCCGCGCCGACGCTGACCACACCGATGCGATGACCGAAGGAGCTCGCCTGACGTTGCGCGCAATGGGCGAGGTTGCCGCGGATCCGTTCCGGGGCGCCGTGGAAAGGCGCGTCATGGATGACGCGACCACCGTGCACGAAATGGAGGCAGCCGCGGCCCGTCAGGCGATCGAGCGCGCCGGCATCGAGCCGAACGCCATCGATGTGGTGCTGACGCAATCGCCCGTTCCCGAAAACCTCTTCGTCAACAGCGCCTGCGTGACGCATCGGTTGCTCGGTTTGCGCGAACGTTGTCTGGCGATGGGCACCGAGGCGGCGTGCAACGCGTTCGCCGTGCATGCATCGCTCGCGCGCGGCCTAATCGCGAGTAACACCGCGAGGTACGTGTTGTCGATCCACTCCTCGGCAATGACGAGGATCATGCGGCGCAGCGAGCCGGACTCTGCCTGGTGGGGCGATGGCGCGACCGCCGTCGTCTTCGGCCCGGTCTCGGACGGGCGAGGGCTGCTGTCGAGCGTGCACCATGCGGATGGTGCGAGCTGCGATGCACTGGTGCTCGGAGTCCAGAACCGACGATGGTGGGAGGATGGGAGCATCTCGCTGACCTCGCTGGATCGGCTGCACACGCGCAGAATGCTTCTGACGCTCGCTGATCGGGCTCGCGACGCGATCGCCGCGTCGATCGCCGCCGCCGGACTACGGCCATCTGATGTCGGCTTCTACGCGTCGCATCAAGGTACGGCGTGGCTCACGAACGTGACCGCGTCCCACGCGGGACTCGCGCACGCGAAGACGATCACGACGTTTCCGAGCTTTGGAAACCTGAACAGCGCGAACATCCCGCTGATCTTGGCGATCGCCGAACGCGAGCACGTGCTTCGCGATGGGGACGTCGTGACGACATTCAGCGGTGGTGTCGGAGAGACGTGGTCGAGTCTGTGCCTCCGGTGGGGGCGCTGATCAGGTTGCTGCGAACTGAATCTCGAGGCTCTTCATTCCGCGCACGAAGTTCGTCCGAAGCGGAACCGCGGGTGCGCGCCTCTCGAGCCGAGAAAGCTTGGCCAGCACCTGGATGAACACGTGTTTCGCCTCGAGGCGAGCGAGCGGCGCTCCGAGGCAGTGATGCGTTCCATATCCGAAAGCGATGTGATCGTTCGGCGATCGATCGATGTCGAAGACATCGGGTTCTGAAAAGACGGATTCGTCGCGGTTCGCAGACGGAAAAAACACGACGACCTTGTCTCCGTGCCCGATCCGCACGCCCGAGAGCTCGGCGTCACGCGTGGCGGTGCGACGGATCTGGATGACCGGTGGCTCGCAGCGCAGCATCTCTTCGATCGCGGACGGGATCCGGCCGGCATCACGTCGTAACGCGTCCACGACCGCCGGCCGATCGAGCAACAGATCGAGCCCGTAACACAACAGACTCCGCGTCGTGTCCGTCCCGGCATTGAACAACAGCATGAAGAGCGCTTCAAATTCGTTCGCAGTCAGCATCGACGCCTCCACGGCCTGTGCGAGCTCGGTTGCGAGATCGTCAGTAGGTGAGGCGAGCTTCGACTGCCAGAGCTTCGAGCCGTAGGCGCGCATGTCGGCCGCTGCCCGCAGCTTGTCTCGCATCGCCTCGTCGGGATCTTGGATCAGCGTGCTGAACATGCGCATCGTGAGCGCGTAGAGACCGCGGCGATCCTCGATCGGCACGCCGAGAATCTCGCAGATCATGAATAATGGCATCTCCTCGGCAATGTCGATCGCGAAGTCGCAGGATCCGCGGTCCCGCACGCGATCGACGAGCATGGCCGCGTGTTCGGCGATCCGGCTCTCGAGTCGTTCGATCCGTCGCGGATTCAGCGCCCTGTTGATCATCCGTCGCAGCCTCGTATGAGCTGGCGGATCCGAGTTCATCATGCTCTCACGTAGCTTCACGAGGAACTCGGGAGGCGGATCCGCCAGCAGCACGCTGCCCGACCACGACGAATACGTTTCTGGGTCGCGAAGAACCGCTACCGCGTCGCGGTGCCGCGTGATCGCCCAGAAGCTTCCTGCGATCGTATCCGGCCGCCACGAAATCGGATCGTCGGCGCGCAGCTGGCGAAATACGTCATGAGGAATGCCATGCGTGTAGGTGTCCGGATCGGCCAGGTCGATGCTCATGCGCCCCTAGGGAGCGTAAGATGAAATCGGCTAGCTCGCGATGAAAGAGGTCTCCTGCAAGGTCTTCGACGTGTTTCTTGGTCCCCTCGCGCGGAAAGGTGTCGACCTCGATCGCGTGGTGGCGGGTACGTCGTTAAAGGCTCGTGGGCTTCGCGATCGAAGTGCGCGGATCGACTGGTCGGAGTTGTGCACGATCCACCATAACCTTCGAGAGTTTTTCACCGACAGAGAGCTTGTCGATGTGGGTCGTAGTCTGTTTCGTCCCCGTGGCCTGCGCTTCATGTTCATCATCGGTCGTCTTCTACTGACTCCGATGGGGTTCCTTCGCTGGCTCAACACGCCGAGGAAGGGCGCGGGCAATCAGTTGTTCACGTGCTTGAGCCCGAGCTTTCGAGAGGTCTCAGCCAATCGATGTCAGATCGAGCTCACGCTTCCGCCGGACTACGAGGTGTGTTGGGACTTCTTTCTGATCACGAGTGGGAGCTTCGAAGAGGCGCCGCGGTTGTTCGGCTATGGATACGCGGACGTACAGCTCGAGAGGATCGATCGGGGCGGCCGTTTTCTGGTCACGATCCCCGAGCGCGTTCGGCTACTCACCCGGATCCGCCGTTTTCTCACCTGGCCGTTTGCCGTTCGCGCGGTCGCAGGCGAGCTCAAGGAGGCGAACGAGACCCTCGTGGAACGCAACGAGGAGCTCGAGAAAACGAGCGTCGAGCTCGCGCACTACAAGACGCATCTCGAGGAGCTAGTCGAGCAGCGCACCGCCGAGCTACGCCAGGCTCGTGACGAGCTCTCGGCGACAGTCCAGCAGCTAAACGAGGCGCAAGAAGTCCGCGAGCGGTTCTTCGCGAACATCTCGCACGAGATCCGAACGCCGCTCTCGTTGATCTTGCTTGCGGCCGCCGACATCGAGAAGCGAACGGGGGCGGCGCTCGATCGCGAATCGCTGCGCGGGCTCGGCACGGTCTCAGATGCCGCGCGCAAGCTCGCACGCCTCGTCGACGAGCTGCTGCTGCTGGCCGCCGGGCAGGAAGACAAGCTGCGTATCGAGCCGCAACCGACCGACCTCGGCCAGCTGCTGAATGCGTCGATCGACGCTTGGCGGCCTGCGGCCGAAGCAGAGCAGCTCGCGCTCGCGTACAGTGGCCCGCCAGTGCTCGTGCTGTCGGTCGATCCACTCGCGATCGAGCGCGTCGTGAGCAACCTGCTCTCCAATGCCGTGAAGTACACACCGCACGGCGGGCACATCGAGGTCCGGCTCGCGGTCGAGGAGAACAACGTGCGGCTCTCCGTGCTCGACACCGGCCCGGGCATCGACGCCGACCTCGCTGGCCGCTTGTTCGGGCGCTTCGAGCGTGCTCAAGGCGTGTTGCGGCGCAAGCCGGGGACAGGCATCGGCCTCGCGCTCGTCAAGGAGCTCGTCGAGGCGCACGGCGGCACAGTCGAGGCGCATGGCCGCGAGCCGCACGGCACGGAGATGCGCGTGCTGCTGCCGCGGACATTGCAGCTGCATGGACGGGTGAAGACATCGCAGCGCATTCGCCTGGACCTCGCTCCGAACGTCGTCCCGACGATCCCGAGCGGAACCATCGTCGCGCCAAAGGTCGCCCGCGGCACGATCGTGCTCGCCGAGGACGACGCGACGCTCGCCGAGGCGATCGCGAAGGTGCTCGCCGACGAGTTCAAGGTCGTGGTGGCGCTCGACGGCACGGACGCGGTCGCGCTCATTCGCGAGCATCAACCACATCTGCTCGTCACCGACATCGACATGCCTGGCATCAACGGCATCGAGCTCGCGCGGCGATTCCGCGACGAGACCGGCGATCAGCTCGCACCCGTCGTCATCCTGTCCGCGGTCATCGATCTCGGGACGCGGCTCGCCGGGCTCGAGGCCGGCGCCATCGACTACGTCACCAAGCCGTTCGATTCGCTGGAGCTCCTCGCGCGCGTGCGCGCGCAGTTCCGCATGCGCGACCTCGCGCTGCGCCTGCATCGCGCGGAACAGCTCTCGACGCTCGGCATACTCACGGCCGGGCTCGCGCACGAGCTCCGCAATCCCGCGAACGGCATCGTCAACGCCGTGCCGCCGCTGCAGGCGATGCTGCCGGCCGCGCTCTCCGCGGCCGATTCGGGATCGGGGCAGCTCTTGCAGGTCATCTCGCACTGCGCGGGGCAGATCGCCACGCTGTCGCGGCAGCTGCTCGGCTTTCGCGAGGGCGCCCTCGATCTCGATCAGCGACCGACCCGGCTCGACGAGCTGGTCGAACGCGCGGTGACGCTGTCGCGACGTGCGCTCGATGGCGTCGAGGTGCGCAAGCAGATCACGCTCGCGGAGCCGGTGCGGTGCGCGGGCCCGTTGTTCCTGCAGGTCCTCGTCAATCTGATCGAGAACGCGGGACACGCCGCGGGCAAGGGCGGTTGGATCGAGATCGGTGCCAGTCGCCGGGGTGCACGCGTCACGGTGGAGGTGGCAGACAGCGGTCCGGGTGTGCCCGCGCATCTGCAAGAACGCGTGTTCGAGCCGTTTTTCACGACGAAGCCGACCGGCATCGGCAACGGGCTGGGCTTGGCGGTCGCACGTGCGATCGTCACACGGCACGGCGGCGTGCTCGAGATCCGCGACCGCGGTCCTCGACGGGCGTTCGTGATCGAGCTGCCCCATTTGCCTGCCGACGCGGTATGATTCGATCTAGGCGGTGAATGTCCGACGTTGAGCGAGTCAGTCCTCGGCCGATCGTGCTGTACGTCGACGACGATTCGGCCAACCGCATCGTGTTCGAGCAGTCGCTGAAGTCGGAGTTCGAGATCCGGACGGCGGAGGACGGGCCGAGCGCGCTGAAGATCTTCGAACAGGTCGAGGTCGCGGTGCTCGTGACCGACATGCGCATGCCGGCGATGAGCGGCGAGGACCTGCTGCGCATCGTGATGGAAAAGTATCCGCGCACGCTGCGGATCGTCGTGACCGCGTACTCCGACATCGATCCGATCCTCCGCGCGATCAACGACGGGCTCGTCGCGCGCTACATGATCAAGCCATGGAATCGCGAAGAGCTCGTCCAGATCCTGCACTGGGCGGTCGAGACGTGGACGTTCGGGCGCGACCGCGCCGAGCTGCAGAAGCGCCTCCTGCAGACCGAGCGGTTCGCCACGATCGGCATGTTTGCCACGATGTTCCTGCATGACGTGCGCGCGCCGCTCGGCTCGGCGATGCTCAATCACAGCGTGCTCGGCGAGTTGCAGGTCCCGCGGCTCGAGCAGGTCCTCGGCGCCGCCGGGTTGCCGCCCGATGTCCGCGAGCAGCTCGACCTCGTGCTCGCCGACATGCGTCATTCGCACGCCAGCGTCGCGCTCGCGCTCGGCATGGCCAAGGACTTCCTGGAAGCGATGAGCGAATTCGGCAAGCCGAGCAAGCCGAGCGACAAGCCGCCCGAGGCGGATCTGCTGTCGATCATCCGCCATTCGGTCACGGTGTGTCAGAGCCTCGCGATCAAGCTCAACGCGCAGATCGATTGCCGCATGCCGACGACGCTGCCGCACGTGCGCATCACGCCGGTCGCGCTGACGCAGATCCTCGTCAATCTGCTGCAGAACGGCACGCAAGCGGTCGCCGCGCGCGGGCTCAAGAACGGTCAGGTCTCGATCATCGCGCGCGCGCGTGTCGACGAGGTCGAGCTGCGCGTTCACGATCAGGGCGTCGGCATGCCGCCCGAGGTGCTGAGCCGCATCGGCACGCCGTTCTTCACGACGAAGCCCGAGGGCACGGGCCTTGGGCTCGCGCAGTGCCAGCGCCTCGTCGGCACCGCCGGCGGCCGGCTGCAGATCGAGAGCGAGCTCGGCGTCGGCACGACCGTGACGATCATCCTGCCGACCGCCGCGTGATCGCGCGCTACTTCTTCGTCAGATCCGCGAGCGTCTTCGCGAGCTGATCTTCGTCGCCGGGGTGGTAGCCGTACTCGACGAGCCGCACCGTGCCTTCCGGATCGATCACGAACGTCGACGGCATCTTCTCCGGATCGTACGCCTTGATCGCGGGGCTGTTCTCGTCGGGCAGGAACACCGGGAAGACATGCTTGAGCTTGAGCGAGGTCAGGAACTGCTTGCCCTCGTCGGCGTTGTTGTTGATGTTGACCGCGACGAACAGGACCTTGCCGCCGAGCTTCGGCGCGACCTTGTCCCACGCCGGCAGCTCCTTGTGGCATGGCTCGCACCAGCTCGCGCCGAACGTGAACAGCACCCACTTGCCGGCCATGTCCTTGAGCCGGAACTTCTTGCCGTTCGCGGTCTGCGCGTCGAGCTCGACGAACTTGTCGCCCTTCTTGACCTCGGCGCGCGCGCTGCCGCCGGCGGCGGCGAGCGCGAGGAGCGTGAGCGCGGTGATCGACTTCATGATGGCCTCCGCTGCTAGTAATCGGCGCCGAGCGAGAGCGTGCCGGACGGATACTCGTCGGTCGCGCCGCCGCCGCTGCGCGCGTTCGGCATGTCCCACGACCAGCTGAAGCGCTGGTACTCGGCCGCGGCGCGCGCGTAGACGTGTGCGTAGGGGCGGTATTCGATCGCCGCGCCGACGTCGAGGGCCCACCGCGACGACGCGCCCATCGACATCTCGGTCGCCTGCACGCCGCCGAACACCGGCTCGAGTGCGGCGAGCCCGCGCAGCGCGAGCTTGTCGCCGAGCTTCGTCGCGCCGGTCAGACCCGCGATCGCGTACTCGTAGTCGCTGTCGGGCGAGCGCCCGGGAACGGTCGAATCGATCGAGAACGCGCGGTGGCCGGCGCCGACGCGCGCGCCGAGCTCGAACGCACCATGGCGGGCGAGCGCGTACGTGCCGTAGGCCTCCCACCGCGAGATCGTCGTCGCGGCGATGCTCTGATCGGACATCGGCGTCGTCAGATCGAGCGTGTGATCGTACGCCACCGCGAGCGCGATGCGCTCGGTCGGCTGCACGTGCGCTTCGAGCGAGACCGCACCGACCGGCGACGTCCCGTACGCGGCGACCGTCGCCGCGCTCGGCGTGAACGCGCGGCTTGCGATGCCGAAGCCGACCGATCCGCCGAGGTGGAGCACGGAGGCGGCCGAGCTCTGCGCGTGCAGCTCGTCGACTGCAGGTCCGGCGCCACCGCCGCCGGTCGCGTCGTCGCCGCCGCCGGTCATCGCCGCGATCTCGTCCGCGCTCACCGCATCGGACGCGTCGGCGGTCTCGGTCGGTCTCGCCGCGTGCTGCGGTGCAGCCGCCGGCGTCGCGCCGAGCACGGCCGGCGTGTCGTCGATCTCGATCTCTTGCGCGGGCGCGGCCGGCGCGGGTGCGTGTTTCGGCGGCGGCACCGGCTTCGGCGGTGTCGGCGCCGGCGCGGGCTCGATCACTTCGGGCGGCGGCGCGGCGACGTCACCACCGAGCGACGTCACGTCGTCGGTCAGGTTCTGGCGCAGGACGTCGAGGTCGTCGGCGGCGAGGCCACCCCGTCCGTTCAGCGAGATCTCGGTGAACGTCTTGAGGCCGCCGTTGCCGTCGTAGATGACGAGGCGCAAGGTCGGCGCGCCGTGACCGGTGACGATCTCGAGGCCGATCACGCCGTCGGCGTGCAGCTTGCGAACGAGGTCGCGCGTGGCATCGGAGTGATGCGTGAGCGAGCGCAGCGTCGCCGCCGGCACCGCGACCGACTGCACGTGCAGATCGTGCAGGATCGGCTTCAGCTGGCGATCGACGCCGCTGTGGCCGCCGTTGAGGATGCCGGCAAACACGACTGCGAGTGCGGGCAGGAACATCATACGTCGAGCCTCACGGTTTCGGCGACCTGTTGCGACGTCTCCACGCTGACCGAGCCGTCGCTGTTCGTGCACATCGCGTAATGGACGAGGCCGCGGGACACCGGGCCTCCGAGCACGTTGCCGTCGTAATCGAACGTCGCGCCGTGGCGCGGGCAGTAGAACTCGCCGCTCGACGTCACCACCGTCGCGCCTTCGTGCGTGCAGCGCGCGGTGAGCGCGTACAGGCCACCGCTGTCGCGCACGACGAAGAAGTTGCCGCTCGAGAAATACTTCGGCGTGTTCGTCGCGAACGCGCTCGGCTGGCCGACGTTGGTCGTGCCGCTCGACGGGCAGGTCGCGCTTCCCGATCCCGATCCGGATCCCGATCCCGATCCGGATCCCGATCCGGATCCCGAGCCCGTGCCGGCGTCGGGGCCATCGGAGTTTCCATTGCCTTCCGGACCGCCGAGCGGGCCGGTCTGGATCACGGTCGAGCTGCCGTCGATGCAGCCGACGAGCGCCGCGGCGCCTGCCGCGCACGCGACGCCGCCGCAGAAATGCCGGCGCGAGATCGCGACGAGCCCGTCAGCCCTTCTCATCGCGCGCTACTGAACCACTTTGCGAGGCGGCTGTCGCCAGGGGTTTTCCTGACAGGGTCTGACCATCGCGCTGTTCGAAGATCGCTGTGTAATTGCTGCGCAATCGTGCACAAATCGAGCAACGAGATCCGTGGCGGAAGTACGTGCGTGTCAGGGAAAACCCGGCTACCGTCCGGCCCGATGTTTCGGTCCGATCCGGGCCGGCGGGGCAGCTTCGGCGCGATCGTCGCGAGCGCGTTCGCGGCGTGCTCCGGCGTGCAAAATTCGCCCGCGCCCGACCCGGCCGCGGCGCTCAGCGAGTCGGTGTTCGACTGCAGCGTGCAGCCGATCCTGATCCGGCAGTGCAGCTACAGCGCGTGCCACGGCATCGCGGGCACGACCGGCACGGGCGCGCCGCTGCGCGTGTACTCGCCGGGCAAGCTGCGGGCGACGCCGGCGATGACGATCGACGACCTGATCGTGCCGCTGACGATGGACGAGCAGCATGCCAACTTCGAATCGGCCGCCGCGTTCGCGTGGGACACGACGTCGGTCGACGACAACTGGCTCCTGCGCAAGCCGCTGCCGTCGAGCGACGGCGGTTACGAGCACAAGGGCGGTGCGATCTGGCAGGGCGGCACGAAGGACACGCAGTACGTCGCGGTCCGCGCGTGGCTCACGAACACGGGGAGCTGCCCATGACGTCTGCGACGCGCACGCTCGTGATCGTCGCCGCCGCGCTCGCCGCGCGCGACGCGTACGCGTTTCCGACCGGCTTGCAGTTCGATCTCGATCCGGTGATGAACGACGGCGCCGGTGGCATCGCGTTCAACGGCGCGCCGCGCTGGACGAACCACGCATGCGACGTCTGCCACACGAACACGCCGGGCATCATCGGGCTCGGGCTCGAAGCCGATCATCCCGAGCTGTTCACGACGGGCTGGCAGGGCGGCATGCAGTATCACCTGCGGGTCCAGCTCCTGAACGAGTGGGCCGACGCGCAGAACCAGAAGGCGGGCGACAACTGCGGCGAAGTCGTGACGCCGTACCTCCCGTGCGACCAGAACGGGTTCTCGCTCGAGATCGACGATCTGACGGGCAAGCCGCAGGGCAAGTTCGTGCCGGTCAACGACAGCGCGTGCGTGAACTCGGGCAACGCGCCGACCGATGTCGACGCGTACGTCTTGATGGACGGCACCGCGGTGATCCACAACGGCGCGCATTTCGGAATGATCTCGTGGGATCTGTGCTGGACGGCGCCGCCGGCCGGCGCGGGTTTGCTCACCGCGTACCTCGCGGTCGTCGATGGCAACGGCGGCGACGGCACGCCGAATTTTCCCGCGAACACGACCGGCGACGACGTCGCGATCGGCGCGCTGCCGATTCCCGAGGTCGGTGGCGCCGCGCCGCCGCCGCAGAACGGCGGATGCGATGCCGGCGGGCGCGCAGGGGCGGGAGCCGGCGTGGTCGTCGCGATCGCGCTGTTGGTCGCGTTGCGGCGGCGGCGGGCGCGGCTCGCGGCGCTGGTCGCGCTCGCGACCGCAGCGGGCTGCGTGCACGTGCGGCCGACCGAGCGCGAGACGCTCGCGCGCCGCAACATGAAGTTCGGTCCCGATCCGATCGAGGACGAGCTCGACCTTCACATGCAGGAGGCGCGCGAGGGCAGCCAGGGCGGATACGGCTCTTCCGGCGGCGGCTGCGGATGCAACTAGCGCGCTATCTCGTCGCCGTCGCCGCGCTCGCCGCTGCGGCGCGCGCCGATACCGGCTTCACGTCGAAGGTGCAGGTCTACACCGACAGCGATCACACGACCGTGATCTCGCCGGTCGTGCAGGCCGCGGCCGACGTCACGAACGACACGAGCGTCTCGCTCGGCTACCTCGTCGATGCGGTGAGCTCGGCATCGGTCGACATCGTGTCGCAAGCGTCGCCGCGCGAGATGCACGACGTGCGGCATCAGGTCTCGACCGGGCTCACGCACACGATCGGCACGCTCACGCTCGACGGCAACTACTCGTACTCGACCGAGAACGACTATCTGTCGCACACGCTCGGCTTCGGCGCGAGCAAGGACTTCGACGACAAGAACACGACATTCGCGCTCGACTACGGCGTGTCGCTGAACACGGTCGGCCGCTCGGGCGACGCGAACTTCTCGCGCGACGAGACCGCGCAGCACGTGTCGCTGTCGTGGACGCAGATCATCAATCCGAAGCTCGCGACGCAGCTGACGTACGAGCTCGGCCACGACTCCGGGTTTCAGTCGAGCCCGTACCGCTACGTGCCGATCCGCGCGAGCGCGACGGCCGCGCCCGAGCTCTGGGTGTGGGAGACCGATCCCGACGAGCGCACGCGCAACGCGCTCGTGTTCGGCATCAACCGCGCGCTCGGCAAGGATTCGGTGCAGGCCGACTATCGCCTCTACCTCGACGACTGGGGCATCGCGAGCCACACGTTCGGGCTGCGCTACTTCACGTGGCTGACGAAGCACGTCGAGCTACGCCTGCGCGAGCGCTTCTACACGCAGGGCGCGGCGTCGTTCTATCAGGAGATCTACACGCAGCCCGAGAAGTACATCACCTTCGATCGCGAGCTCTCGACGCTGTGGTCGGAGACGTTCGGCGCGAAGCTCGTGTGGGGCGTGGCCGATCATGTCGAGCTCGAGCTCAAGACCGACGTGTTCTATTACAGCTACGCCGAGTTCTTGCCGCTGCAATCGCGCACGGGTGCGAACCTCGGCATCGGCATGGCGCTGACGTACTGAACATTGTAGCGTCGCGGCCGGTGCGAACGCCGATGCGTACGATCGATAAGCTCCTGGTCGCGAACCGCGGCGAGATCGCGCTGCGCGTGATGCGGACCGCGCGCGCGATGGGCATCGCGACGGTCGCGGTGTACTCGGATGCCGACGCCGACGCGCCGTTCGTCCGGTTCGCGGACGAAGCCGTGCGGATCGGGCCGCCGCCGGCGCGCGAGTCGTACCTCGCGATCCCGGCGCTGCTCGACGCCGCGCGCACGACCGGCGCCGACGCGATCCATCCCGGCTACGGCTTCCTCAGCGAGAACCCGGCGTTCGCCGAGGCGGTCGCCGACTCCGGGCTCGTGTTCGTCGGCCCGCCCGCGCACGTGATCCGCGCGCTCGGCAGCAAGCAGGCGGCGAAGCGGCTCGCCGAGCGCGCCGGCGTGCCGGTCGTGCCGGGTTACCACGGTGACGATCAGGCGCGGCTCGTCGACGAGGCGCGCGCGATCGGGTTTCCGCTGCTCGTCAAGGCATCGGCCGGCGGCGGCGGCAAGGGCATGCGCGTCGTGCGCGCGGCCGGCGAGCTCGCGGACGCGCTCGAGCGCGCGCGCGGCGAGGCGCGCGCCGCGTTCGGCGACGACACGCTGCTGCTCGAGCGCTACGTCGAGCGGCCGCGCCACGTCGAGATCCAGATCCTCGGCGACACGCACGGCCACGTCGTGCACCTCGGCGAGCGCGAGTGCTCGATCCAGCGCAGGCACCAGAAGATCGTCGAGGAAGCGCCGTCGCCGGCGCTCGATGCCGCGCGCCGGGCGCAGATGGGCGATGCCGCGGTCGCGCTCGCGCGCGAGGTCGGTTACGTGAGCGCGGGCACCGTCGAGTTCATCGTCGATCAAGACGGCCGCTTCTACTTCCTCGAGGTCAACACGCGGCTGCAGGTCGAGCATCCGGTGACCGAGCTCGTGACCGGGCTCGATCTCGTGCGCGAGCAACTGCGGATCGCGCGTGGCGAGCCGCTCGCGATCGCGGCGGCGCCCGAGCCGCGCGGCTGGGCGATCGAGGTCCGGCTGTGCGCGGAAGACGCCGAGCGCGACTACCTGCCGACCACCGGCAGCGTGCTCGCGTGCGATATCCCGCCGACGATCCGCGCCGACGTCGGCGTCGCGGCGGGTAGCGCGATCGGCATCCACTACGACTCGATGCTCGGCAAGCTGATCGCGCACGCGCCGACCCGCGCGGAGGCGGCGCAGCTGCTGCGGCGTGGCCTCGACGAGACCTGGCTGGCCGGCGTCGTCACGAACCGCGAGCACCTCGCGCGCATCCTCGCGCATCCGGCGTTTCTCGCCGGCGAGCTCGACACCCACTTCCTCGATCGCCACGCCGGCGAGCTCGCGGCCAGGCCGCCCGGCCTCGATCGCCTGCGCGTCGCGGCGATCGCGGCGACGCTGCACGGCATCGCGGCGCGGCGCGGCGCGCACGAGCTCGCGCCGCCGGCGTGGCGCAACGTCCGGTTCGCGGACGAGCAGGTCGTGTACGAGCACGCCGGTGCCGAGGTGCGCATCGGCTATCGCCCGCGCGATCGCGCGGCGGGGTTCGACTTCGCGATCGGCGGCAAGACCACGCGCGTCGATGCGTTCGGCGTCGACGGCGATCGCGTGTGGTTCGTCGAGCACGGCCACCATCGCCGCCGCGCTCGCGTCGCGTGGGACGGCCCGCGTGCGCACGTGCTCGCCGATGGCGTGCAGCTCGTGCTCGCCGAGCAGCCACGCTTCCCGGAAGCCGGTGCCCACGCCGTCGCCGGTGGGCTCGTCGCCCCGATGCCGGGCAAGGTCGTCAAGGTGCTGGTCGCCGAGGGGCAGGAGGTCGCCGCCGGCGCGCCGCTCGTCGTGCTCGAGGCGATGAAGATGGAGCACACCGTGCGGGCGGCCGACGCCGGCGTCGTGCGCGCGCTGCACGTCGCGGTCGGCGATCAGGTCGAGCACGATCGGCTGCTCGCGGTCGTCGCGCCGTAGTCGCGCTAAGCTCGGGCGTGGACCTCAGGATCGCGTGCCTGCTCGCCGCAGCGTGCTCGAGCTCCGATCCCGAGCCCGAGCCGGTTCCCGGCCCTGCGCCGGTTCCGGCTCACGCACCGGTTCCTGCACCTGCGTCCGCACCGGTTCCCGCCGCCGCGGCGAGCCCGCCCACCTCGCACCTTCCCGACGACGCGATCCCGCTCGCGTACGATCTCCGCCTCACCGTCGATCCCGACGTCGCGACCTTCACCGGTCACGTCGCGATCCGCGTTCGCCTCGCCGCACCCGCCGACCACGTGTGGCTGAACGCCGACGAGCTCGACATCACGCACGCGACGTTTCAGCGAGCCGGCGACGAACCTGCCGCGCTCTCGCCGGGCGCCTCCGGCGACGGCGTCCGCGCGTTCGCGTTCGGCCGCACGCTCCCCGCCGGCGAGGTCGCGCTCGAGCTCGACTACACCGGCCGCACCGCGCACGACGAGGAAGGCCTGTTTCGCCAGCGCGCGAGCGGCCGCTGGTATCTGATCTCGCAAGGCGAGCCGGTCTACACCCGCCGCATCGCGCCGTGCTTCGACGAGCCGCGCTTCAAGACACCGTGGCGCGTGACGATCGTCGCGCCGGCCGCCGACGTCGCGCTCGCCAACATGCCGCAGGTCAGCGAGCGTGCGCTGCCGGGCCGGCGCCGCGAGGTCGCGTTCGCCGAGACGCCGGCGATGCCGAGCTACTTGCTCGCGATCGCGGTCGGTCCGTTCGACCTCGTCGAGGCCGGCACGGTCGGCCGCGCGCACGTTCCGTTCCGCATCGCGGCGCTCGCGGGGCAGGGCGCGCGCGTGAAGGTCGCCGCGGCGCGCGTGCCGCATCTGGTCGCGACCGCCGAGGACCTGCTCGACGACGCGCTGCCGCTCGCGAAGCTCGATCTCGTCGCCGTGCCGCACTTGTTCGGCGCGATGGAGAACCCGGGCCTCATCACGTTCGACCAGCGCTTCCTCGTCGCGAGCTCGGCGCACGAGGCGCTCGAGCTCGAACGCGTCGCCGCGCACGAGCTCGTCCATCAATGGTTCGGCGATCTCGTGACGCCGGCGTGGTGGGACGATCTGTGGCTCGCCGAGGCGTTCGCGTCGTGGCTCGGCGCGCGCGTCGTCGAGCACCTCGGCTACTCGCCGGATCCGGCGCTGCACCGCGCGATCGTGCGCGACGAGGCGCTCGTCGCCGACGACGCGCCGTCGGTGCCGCCGCTGCGCCCCACGATCGAGCACGCGGCCGACGCCGAGGACGAGTTCAGCGCGATCGGCTACGACAAGGGCGAGTCGGTGCTCGAGACGATCGCGGCGTGGCTCGGCGACGATGCGATGTTCGGGGCGCTCCGCGCATACCTGAAGTCGCACCGCGGCGGCATCGCGATCGCCCGCGACCTGTACACGTCGTTCGGGGCGGCGCCGGCGCGCGCGCTCGCCAGCTACGTCGAGCGCGCCGGCACGCCGGTCGTCGAGCTCGCGCTGCGCTGCGAGGCGTCGCCGGTGCTCGCCGTGCACGTGCGCGGCGCGTACGCGGTGCCGGTATGCGCGCGCTACGGCGATGCCGCGAGCGAGCACCGCACGTGCGCGCTGGTCGCCGACCGCGGCGAGCTCGCGCTCGAGGGCGGCTGTCCGACGTGGGTGGTCGGCAACGATCGCGCCGGCTACTACGACGTCGCGTGGCAGACGCAGCCGCCGTTCGGCCCGCTGCCCGAGCTCGCCAGGCTGTCGCCGCAAGAAGCGGTCGCGGCCGGCGAGGATGCGGCGGCGGCGTTCGCGCGCGGCGAGCTGTCCGCCGCCGACGCGCTCGCCGCCACCGAGCGCCTGCTGCACGATCGCTCGCCGTACGCGCAGCTCGGCGCGCTCGCGCTCGCGCGCGCGATCGATCCGGTCGTCGACGACGCGACGCGCGCCAAGTGGACCGCGTGGCTCGCGGGCCGGGTCGCGGTGGGTTCGCCGCACACGCCGGTCGCGACCGCGATCGCGGCCGAATACGACGCGCTGGTCGGGCCGACGGCAAGCGTCGATCCCGACGGCGCGTTCGCGCGCTGGCTCGGCGGGCACGCCGGGCCGTGGGACTGGCTGTCGCTGTTCAACTTCGGCCGGACCCGCACGCGCGCATGGCGCGCCGCGCACGGCAAGCTGACCGACGCGGTCGCCAAGCTCGGCGGAGACCTGCCCGAGGCGCTCGGCGCGTTCGCGCAGCTGTGCGACCAGACCGCGCGCGACGACCTCGCGGCCGCGCTCGCCGCGCCCGTGAAG
>DATJXL010000091.1:0-3090 GCA_035500135.1 Kofleriaceae bacterium | reverse complement strand
GCGCTGCGCTTGTCCGCGAAGTGCAGCGCGCCATCGAACGCGGCGCGCGCGATACCGCAGCCGATCGCCGCCGCGAGCACGCGCGAGTGATCGAGCGTCGTCGCCGCGGCACGGATGCCTTTGCCTTCGCTGCCGATCAGGTGATCGAGCGGGACACGAGCGCCGCTCAGCACGAGATCGACGTGCGGGCCATTGCGCAGGCCGAACGTGCGCGTCGACGGCGGTGCTTCGAGCGAGACGCCGGCCGTGTCGGACGGCACCGCGAACGCGGTCACGCCGGCGTCGGTCTGCGCGAGGATGACGAACAGCTCGGCGGCCGACGCGCTCGTGACGAACGCCTTGCGGCCGTCGAGGACCCAGTGCTCGCCGTCGCGCCGCGCCTTGGTGTCGAGCTGCTTGATGTCGCTGCCGCCGCGTGCCTCGGTCATCGCGAACGCGCACAGCAGGCCGTCGGCGATCCGCGGCAGGTAACGGCGTTGCAGCGTTTCGCCGCCGAACAGGTGGATCGTCTCGCCGGCCTGAAAGATCGTGATCAGCGAGGTCGCGGTCGCGGCGCTCGCTGCGGCCACCTCCTCGAAGATCGCGACGAGGTCAGCAAACGGCCGGCCGCCGCCGCCGAGCTCCACGGGAAATGTCGCAGCGGTGAACCCCGCGCGGGCGAGCGCGCGGATCACGTCGCGAGGATAGACGTCGTCGCGATCGATCGCCTCGGCGACCGGCGTGACGGCCTCGGCGATCGTGCGCGCGATCAGCGCCGCGTACGAGGGATCGACGCGCGGACTCCACACTTCGAGCGGCATCGCGAGAGTCTACCTCCGGCCACGAGCTCACCGAACCGCTGCGCCGACGCGATGGGTGACTCGAACATTCGTCGCTCGCGCAGCGGATCTCGCGCGGTTGTTCGCACCGGCTTCGAGCTAGGCCCTAGGCGCCGCCGGCGGCTGGCGTTAGCCGGCGTCGCGGGCGCGGCTTCGTGGTACGCGATCGGTCATGACCACGAAAATGTGGGTGATCTTCGCGGTCGCGACGCTCTGGTGCGGAGCGACCGCCGTGAAGGCGGTGCTCGCGCTCGTCCATCGCGAGGCGTACGTCATCGGGTGGTGGGACGCGAGCGTCGCCGGGACCGGACGCAAGCTCGACCGCATCCGCACCGTCGTCAAGCTCGTCGCGATGGTCGCCGTCACCGCAGGCTGCGCGCTGGTGATCGCGCAGGTGCTCGAGCCGTCGCAGGCGCTGTACGTGGTGCTGCCTGCCGGGGCGGTCACCGCGATCGCCGAGCTGAGCGCAGCCAAGCCACAACGCGGGCAGCGCGGATCTCAGACCTGAGCGCCTGCACCAGATTGCCCCGGGGGCTCTCCTCCAACATTTCGCGCGGTGCGATGTCGAAAGTGCGCGACCGCCGGCCTCGGTCCGGCTCCACCGGACGTGATGAAACGTGTGTGGCCAGGTGTGCTGTCGATGCTCTTCCTCGCGTGCAGCGACCCGAGCTACACGATCGTGCACGTTCAGGTGAGCGCGCAGCCCGGGCTCACCGTCGACCGCTACGACATTCGCGTCGCCGAGTTCGAGCACTCGCTGTCGCCGACCCGATCGTTCGATCTCGTGGTACCAGCGGACGCGATCGGCGAACCGACGGCGGTCGTCGTCGCGGCGATGGATCACGGCACGCAGGTCGCGTACGGCGCCGCGATGGTGACGGCCGCGTCGGGCGCGACGACCGATGCGGCGATCACGCTGGCGTCGAGCGCGTGCGCGACCTCGTGCACGCAAGGCGAGACGGTGTGCTCCGGCGAAGCGACGATCACGTGCGAGCTCGGATCGAATGGCTGTTACGGCTGGTCGCAGCCGGCGGCGTGCCCATCTGCGATGCCGTACTGCTCGGACGGTGCGTGCGCCCCCGCCTGCTCGAACGACTGCTCGCAGATCGGCGAGACCGACTGCGATGGGGTCGCGGTCCGGACCTGCCAGGCGAGCCAGACCGATACGTGCCTGCACTGGTCGGTGCCGGTCGCGTGCGACGCGCCACCGGATCCCACCTGCATCTCGTCGACGACGCTCCGCACGTACGGCGCCGGCACGTGCGCGAGCGGTGCGTGCTCGTATCCGCCGACCGACACCCCGTGTCAGGCGCCGGCAAACGGGACGGCGACGTGCAGCACCGATCAGTGCGGGTACACGTGCAACCCGGGGTACACGGACGATGGCCAGGGCAACTGCGTGATGGGCTCTGGCGGAACCTGCACGGTGACCACATGCACGGTCGACGCCGACTGCGGAGCTGCCGCGTGCGGTCCGTGCCTCGACAACATCTGCCTCGGTCTGTTCGGGAGCACCTAATGATGCCACTTGCCAAGCCACTGCTCGATCGATCCTCCGCGACGCTCGCCGTTACGGCCCTGCCCGGAGGAGTCGGGCCCTTCGATCCCACCGCATGCCCGGCGTGCCGCGCGCCGCTCGAGTCGCTGGGGTTCTGTCCGCGCGACGGCGCGATCGGCCGCGAGGGCCGGTTCACGGTCGCCACCCGCTACGTCGCCGAGGACCTGCTCGGCGCCGGCGAGCGCTCGTTCGTCTATGCAGCTCATCGCGACGGCAAGCCATTCGCCATCAAGCTGCTACGCGATGCCGACACGTCGTCATCGTCGCCCGCCGCGCGCAGGTTCCTGCGCGAGGCACGCAACGCGAGCCAGCTCGCGCACGACAACACGATCGCGATCCACGAGTTCGGTTACGACGAGGCGCTGGGCGTGCCGTTCATCGCGATGGAGCTGTTCGCCGGCCAGTCCCTCGAGCGCGTGCTGCGCACGTCGGGCCCGATGACCGCCGCGCGTGCGATCCCGATCCTCGTCCAGGTCGCGCGCTCGCTCGCCGACGCGCACATGGCCGGCGTGCTCCACCGCGAGGTCACGCCGCGCAGCGTGCTCGTCGGGCGCGGCGACGTCGTGAAGGTCGGCGACTACGGGCTCGGCCGCGGCGACGATGCCAGCGGCAGCGAAGCGGACGTGCTCGGCTTCGGGCGCCTCGCGGTCGCGATGCTGCGCGGGCGAACGCCGGCCGTGCCGCAGGCGATCCTCGACAAGATCTCGACGAGCA
>DATJXL010000090.1:0-33944 GCA_035500135.1 Kofleriaceae bacterium | reverse complement strand
ACCGCGCTCGTCGCGGTCGCGTGGGCGATCGCGGCGTGGTGGCTCGCGCGCGAGCTGCCGGCGCTCGCGATCGCGCACGTCGCCGAAGGTGGCGCGCGCGACGACACGGGCGCGGTCGACGATCGCGCGATCCGCGCGCTGGTCGCCGACCTCGCGGGCGCGCGCGGCGATCGCGCCGCCGACGTGCTCGCGCGCTTGCACGAACGCGGCCGCTTCGACGCCGCGGCCGCGCTCGCGCGTGCGGCCTGCGAGCGCGGCACGCCGGGCAGCTGGCGCGCGCTCGTCGCCGTGCTCGCCGAGCGGCGCGAACCGCTCGGGCCCGTGCTGCTCGACGCGGCGCGCGCCGCGAAGCCGGCCGTACGCGAGCTCGCGGTGCGCGCGGTCGGGCTCGCCGGCGGTGTGCCCGCCGAAGCGATCGAGCAGTGGCGCGATCACGAGGATCCTGCCGTCGCGCTCGCCGCCGAGGTCGCGCAGCTCCGCCTGCGCGGCGAACAGTCCGCGATCGGCGACCTGCTCGGCGATTCCGCGCGCGATCCGGGCGATGTCGCGCGCGCGGCGATCGACGAGCTCGTCGTCGAGCTCGCGCGCGGTGCCGACGCGCTCGCGGCCGCGCGATCGCTCGCGCGTGCGCTGCGCCGCGGCCGCGGCACACCGGCGAGTCGCGCCGCCGCGCTGCACGCGCTCGGCAAGCTCGTCGCGACCGCGAAGTCGAGCGCCGAGCTCGTGCTGCTCCGCGCCGACCTGCTCGAGCTCGTGCGCGATCTCGCGGATGCGCCGGCTGGCGAGCCGATCGAGACCGCGGCGGCGCTCGGCCTCTACGGCACGTTGCTCGAAGGCCAGGGCGCGATCGAGCCGGACGACCTGCGCCGCGTCGCGGCCGCGCTCGGCGAGCGCGACGACGACGTGCGCGGTGCCGCCGAGCACGCGCTCGCCGCGCTCGGCGTCGCGGCCGCATCGGAGCTGATCGCGACCGCCGCGTGGGGCCGCCGGCTCGCGCGCGATCGCGCCGCGGCGCTGCTCGCCGAGCTGCCGGTGACGCCGGCGACGCTCGATCGCCTCGTCGACGCCGAGCTCGACGCGCTCGAGCGCACGTCGGGCGCGCTCGCCGCGTTCTCCGACGACGCCCTGGTCGCGCGCCGGCTCGAGGAGCGCCTGCACGAGATCGCGCACACGGTCCTGCTGCTGGTCGCGGCGCGCGGCCGGTCGCGATCGATCGCCCGCGCCGCGTCGCAGTGGCGGCACGCGCGCGGCGCGCACGAACGCGCGCGCACGCTCGCGGTGATCGAGGCCGCGTTGCCGCGCCCGCTCGTCGGCAGGCTCGTCGAGGTCGTCGACGCGATCGCCCCGGCCGATCGCGCGGCCGCGATCGCGGCGGCTGGCGGCACGCCGCCGACCCGCGAGGCCGCGATCCGCGGCGAGCTCGCGGGCCGCGATCGACTGGCTCGCGCGCTCGTCCTCCACGCGCTCGGCGAAGGCGGCCGCGGCGCGCACCGCGAGACGATCGCGCGCGCCGCACACGCCGAGGCGCTCTCCGCCAGCCCCGCCGATCTCGTGCGCCGCCTCACCGAAGCCATCTCCGAGCCCGAGCCTGCCGAAACCGAAGGAGCCGACATGCCCACTCGCGTCGAAACGCTGATCGCCCTCGGGCGCGTGCCGCTGCTCGCGTCGTTGACGACGCGCCAGCTCGCCGACGTCGCCGAACGCGCCCGCTGGGTCACCGCGCGCGAAGGCACGGTCGTCGTCTCGGCGGGCGATCCGATCGACGCGCTGATCGCGGTCGACGACGGCGAGCTGCGCATGGGCGACCGCACGTTCGGCAAAGGCGACGTCGTCGACGAGCTCGCCTGCGTCGCGCCGCTCGCCGCGTCGGCCGATCTCGTCGTCGTGCGGGCCGCGCGCGTGATCCGCCTCGAGCGCGTCGACTTCGAGGAGCTCGTCGACGACGTGCCGGGTCTGGCCTCGGCCGTGTGCCGCGGGCTCGGCGAACGCGCGCGCCGCGCCGCCGACGCGAGCTATCGCTCGCCGCTCGCGAGCCGGATCGGCTGACCGGCGCTACTTGCACGTGCGCGTCGCGACATAGATCTCGAACGTCATGCCGTCGGAGCGGTTCGACGCGAAGTACAGCTCGAGGCCATCCTCGGTGAGCGAGGCGTCGACGTCGTCCGCACCGGGGGCGCCGATCCCCGCGATCTGGGTCGGCGCGCCGAAACCGTCGGCGATCGTCTGGCGTTCGGCGTCCCAGAGCTGGTTCGTCCCGCCAGCCCCGGTCGTGGCCTGGAACGTGATCGCGAGCTGGTCGGCCGACAGCCAGGCCGTGCCGACATTCGCAGCGATCCCGAGCGGGACGAGCTGACCGCCGCCCGTGAACGTATCCGAGCGCGACGCGCGCGTCTGCACCCTGATCGTGTACGAGTCGACGTCGGTGTAATACACGCTCAGCCCGTCGAGCGCGATCCACGGCGCGTCGGTCACCGCGTTGTTGTCGACGCCATCCTGCAAGATCGGGTCGCTCCACGCCTGCCCGATCGCGGTGCGCGCCGTCGAGTACAACCGTCCGGCACTGGCTGGCGTCGTCCGATCGAACCACATCTCGAGCTGGTCGCCGGTGAGCGACGGGTCGTCGTCGTCATCGCTCGCGGCGATCGCCACGTTCGTCGGCTGACTGGATGCGAACGGGTCGGCGCGCGAAGCGCGCTCGGCGACGAACGTGCGCTGGCCGTTCGCCGTCTTCGCCGAATAATAGAGCGCGAGCCCGTCGGGCGTGATCTGGCCGCCCCAGTTCCGCGCGGAGCTGTTGATCGCGGGCGCGAGCGGCGTCGGGCTCGACCACGGGCCGAACGCCGTGCACGCGGCCGGGTCGAAGTCGACGTGCCCGCAGCCGGCGACGACGGCGAGCCACGTCAGTGACCGGATCCGGCTCCTCCGACGATCTTCTTCTCGCACGCGGAGATCTCGGCGCGCGTCTTCGCGTGCTCCACGCACGTGCGCGCCTCCTCGCTCCAGCCCGCCTTCGTGCACGCGACCGCGGTCCTCCGCACGAGCAACGTGCGCTCGTGCTCGAGCGCGGCGCGATCCTGCGCGTTCTGCGCCTCGTCGATCCAGACCTCCGCGAAGTGAACGCCGACCTGCATGCACGCGTCGGTCACGTCAGCCGCCGCAGCCGATCCTGCAGCCGATCCTGCAGCCGGCGCCGCAGCCGATCCTGCAGCCGGCGCCGCGGCCGATCCTGCAGCCGATCCCGCAGCCGGCGCCGCAGCCGATCCCGTCTCCGCGGCCGCCTGCTTCTTCGGCGCCGGCTCGAGCTCGCACGCGGCAAGCGCCATCACCGCGATCGCGATCCACTTACTGCCCGACATACGGCCTCGCCTGCACGATCCAGAAGTCCTCGCCTTCGAGCACCCACTCGACATCGAGCGGGACGCCCTTCGCGAACACGGGCACGAAGCTCAGCACCATCGTGCACAGCTTCTTCGCACGTTCCTCGCTCAAGATCACGCCGGCCGCCGGATCGACCGGGATCTCCTTGGTCCCGCCGGAGTCGTCGAACACGAGCCGGATCGGATCGTCGGTGCGCGTGATGATCTTCGTGCCGTCGTTGGTCGGATCGAAGATCACCTGCTCGGGTGATTTCTGGCCCTGCACGACGCGCTCGCCGAGGCCCCACTTCGCGTTGATCGTGAACCCGTTCTTGTCGGTCGTGTCCAATAGATCCTTCGTCACCAGCACGCCGGCCGCGGTCGCGTTGATGCCGATCTGCACGAGCACGCCCATGTACACCTGCTTGTGGTCGATGCCGAACGCCTCGCGCTCCTCGACCGCGCGCAGGTTCCACAGCGACGCCCACACGTACCTGAGCGCGTCGCCGAGCGCCTTCTCGCCGCGCACGTTGCCGACGGTGTCGTAGAGCCCCGCGCCGTTGAAGCCCGGCAGGTCCTCGGAGTTCGACGAGCTGCGCACGAACACGCCCTTGCCGCCGAGCTCGACGCGCACGCGCTTGTAGATCGCGTCGAGCGTCGCCGGATCGATCGGCGCGTCCATCACCGCCTTGCGCATGTCGTCGAGCGCGGCCCGGCGCCAGGCCGCGTCGGTCTTCCACCGCGGATCGGCGAGCATCGCGTCGCGCTTGTCGAGCAGGTGGTTCTGGCGCATGTGCTGGTCGTAGTAGAAGAACGGCACGCCGAAGCCCATCGGCACGCGCACGCCGGGCAGGTTCGCGGTCACGATCTCGCCCAGGTTCGACGCCTTCGTGCCGAACACGACGACGTCCTTCGCGCGCATGCGCGTCAGCATCGCGAACCGCCGGTTCGTCAGGTTCGCGGCCGGCAGCTCGACGTGCTTGGCCGCGGCGATCTTGCCTTCGAGCTCGCGGATCTCGTCGGGCGTCGCCTCGCGCAACGTGATCGCGGTATCCGTGACCTCGTAATAGACGACCTTGCCGTCGAGCGCGCCGTACTTTTCGCGCGCCTTCTTGTCGCCCGCGTTCGGGATGCCCCACGCGCCGGCGCGCAGGTTCACGTGCGACAGCGGCGTCGAGAACTGCGTCGCGATGATGCCGGCGACCGGCGTGATGTCGGGGTAGCTCTCCTGCAGCAGCGCGATGTCGTGGCGATCGAACGTCAGCGACTCGTACGGCGTGCCGAGCGGGACGACGTGCAGCTTGCCGACCGCGCGGCCCTTCGTGAACGCCTGGACCTCGGCGGCCTTGTAGATCTCGTCGTTCGTGACGGTCTCGAGCCCGCGCCTTCTCACCTCGAGCGCGACCTTCTGCTGCATCGGCGAGTCGGGCCGGAACGCGAGCCTCTTGATGAAGAAGCTCGGCTCGAGCCGCTTCTTGACGCGCACGACGCCGTCGGGATCGATCTTGTCGCCTTCCCAGAACGAGAACGTCCAGCGATCGACTTTGAGATGGTGCGTGAGGTAGCAGAGGATGAAGCGCGGCTTCACGCGCTCGTAGTTCTTGTTGTATTCGATGATGTTCTCGCGCGTCCACGCCTGCTTGAGCAGCACGCCGAGCACGAAGTCGGCGTGGATCTCGAACAGGTTGACGTCGAAGAAGTAGATGTCGTTGGTGTGG
This sequence comes from Kofleriaceae bacterium, assembly GCA_035500135.1. Lineage (GTDB taxonomy): Bacteria > Myxococcota_A > Polyangia > Haliangiales > Haliangiaceae > JABFXX01. The sequence continues at coordinate 28,870 of DATJXL010000090.1, read as the reverse complement.
ATGTCGATGATGCACTTGCCGAGCTCGTCGGAGCCGACCGTCTTGGAGTACGTCTTCCAGGTCGCGGCATCGGGGATCTGCTTGACCCACGAGCGGTGCTCGTCGGCGCGCGCCGATCCGCCGAGCGCGACGACGAGCAGGAGCGCGAGCGCTTGCCTCATGCCTCGTTATAACGCGTAAACTCGGGCCGTGGTTTCGACCGCAGTCACCGCCAAGCGCGCCGCGACGCTCGCCGTCATCGTCGCCGCGCTCGGCTACTTCGTCGACATCTACGATCTGATCCTGTTCAGCATGGTGCGGGTGCCGAGCTTGACCGAGCTCGGCGTGGCGCCCGATCAGCAGCTCGCCGAGTTCAAGCACATGCTGTCGATGCAGATGTGGGGGATGCTCGCCGGCGGCATCCTGTGGGGCGTGATCGGCGACAAGCGCGGGCGCCTGAGCGTGCTGTTCGGGTCGATCACGCTGTACTCGATCGCGAACATCGCGAACGGCATGGTGCACTCGCTGGACGCGTACGGCGTGTGGCGCTTGATCGCCGGCATCGGCCTCGCCGGCGAGCTCGGCGCCGGCATCACGCTCGTCAGCGAGCTCATGGGCAAGGACAGCCGCGGCTACGGCACGACCGTGGTCGCCGCGCTCGGGGTCTCGGGAGGGATCCTCGCCGGCCTGATCGGCGGCGCGTTCCCCGACGTGCCGCACCCGAGCTGGCGCGTCGCGTACTTCGTCGGCGGCGGCCTCGGGCTCGTGCTCCTGATCCTGCGCATCGGCGTCGTCGAGTCGGGCATGTTCCACGCCGTGCGCGACAAGGCCGTGTCGCGCGGCAACTTCCTCGCGCTGTTCACGAGCGGCAAGCGGTTCGTGCGCTACATCGCCGTGATCCTCGTCGGTGTTCCGATCTGGTTCGTGATCGCGATCCCGGTGTCGGCGTCCAAGGAGCTCGGCGGCGCGCTCGGCCTTCAGCCGCCGCCGAATCCCGCGACCGCGACGTTCTTCTGCTACGGCGCGTGCACGATCGGCGGGCTCGCGTCCGGCCTGCTCAGCCAGAAGCTGCACTCGCGGCGCCGCGCGCTCGCGACGTTCCTCGGCCTCACCGCGCTCTCGCTCGTCCTCTACTTCACGCTCGGCGGCACCTCGACCGAGGTCATGTACGCGCTGTGCGCGTTCATCGGGTTCGCGAGCGGCTACTGGGCGGTGTTCGTGTCGACCGCCGCCGAGCTGTTCGGCACGAACCTGCGCGCGACCGTGACCACGACCGTGCCGAACTTCGTGCGCGGATCGGTCCCGGTCCTGCTCGCGGTGTGGACCGGCACCGTGCAGTCGGCGATCGCGGTCGGCGCGGTCGTGCTCGTGCTCGCGTTCGCCGGCCTGTTCGCGCTCAAGGAGTCGTTCGGCGTCGACCTCGACTTCACGGAAGAGTGATGTTCGGATCGCGGCCCTTCGAGTTCACGCCGTCGCCGTTCGGGATGTACGCCTCGTTGACGGTCGCGTTCGCGCCGGTGTAGCGGAACACGAGCTGGTCGCCGCTCTTCCAGTCGATCGCCATCGCGTCTTCGTCGTACTCGAACGGCTGGGCGTCGTAGTTGCCGCCGCCGAGCGGGTCGTAGTGCTCGGTCCAGTTCGCGAGCTCCATGTCGGTCGTGCTGCGCCGCCAGATCAGATCGAACGTGACGTCGACCGAGCCCGTGATCACCGCGTCGAGGACGAGGTGATACGTGCCCGCCGGCACTCCTGCCTTGAGCGTGTACGCTGCCTCCTCGGAGCCACCGGCCCCGACACCGGGCGCTCAAAACGGCGGAGGTTCGGTATCGACCAGCTTGACCGCGGTCTCGGCCATGTCGGGTGCGAGCCACAGGACCTTCGGGTTGCCTTCGGGGCCGGGGCAACCGGCCAACAGCACGACCAAGCACGTTGCGCTTCTCATGGTGAGCCTCACGTTTCGGGGGCGGTGAACACGGCGACGAAGTGGGTGGGAACCGGCTCGGATTCGCTCTTGAGCACGAGCCCGGCCTTGCGCGCGGCCTCCATCGACTGCGCGCGATGGTAGATGCGGTTCGAGATCACGATGCGGCCGCCCGGCTTGAGCGCGGCGGTGGCCGCCTTCAGCCACGCGACCGGATCCTGGAAGTAATGATCGACCTCGGCGAGCAGGATCGCGTCGTACGCGTGGTCCTCGAGGCCGGGCGCGTCGGCCGAGACGAGCTTGGGCTGGACCACCTGGCCGAACCCCATCGCCGTCATCCGCTTGCCGAGCAGGTCGAGCACGCCCTGATCGATATCGGTCGCGACCACGCGGCCGTCCGGCGCGACCGCGCGCGCGAGGTGCACGGTCAGAAGGCCCGAGCCGGCGCCGATGTCGGCGACACGCGAGCCGGGGCCGATCCCCATCGCGGTCACGACCTGATCGGGCCGGCGCTCGGCATCGAACTTCTGCTGCTCGCCCGCGAGGTCGTCCGAGCCGGCGCGCGCGGTCGGATCGCCCTGCGCATTGTCCTTGTGCCCGCACGCCAGCGCGCCGAAAACAACAAACGCTAGGGCGAGGACCCGCGACCCGGTCACGCCCTAGCGTAGCAAGGAAACCGCGAAGCTCACATCGTCTGCGGGCGGCCGAACACCCCCGAGATGTTGATGCCGTTCGCGAACTGCGAGATCGCACGGCTGTCGCGTTTCGCGATGGCGTACGCGATCGCGGCCATCGCGTACTTGGCCTGGTTGGTGCCGTTGTACGTCGCCGCGGCGCCGTTCTGGTCGAACCCCACCGCGGTGCCGCCGTTGGCGCTCGTGTAGTCTCCGAACCAGCCCGACAACAAGTGGCCGGCGCCGTACACGTAGACCGTGTTCGAGTTGTTCGCCGTGCCGTCGGGCCAGCCAGCCGGCGTGATCGGATCCTTGTGGGTGTCACCGTGGATCGTGATCACGGTGTCGCTCCACAGGTTCTCCATCGTGACCGGGTCGGTCATGCCGTTGAGGTCGGCCATGAACGCGTTGAAGATCGACGTCAGCTGCTGCGGGACGATGTTGATGTCGCCGCCGTCGAACGCGCCGTGCGGGTCGTCGTCCATCGCGGGCAACACGATGGAGTTCGTGAGCCCCATGGCGAATGACTTCGCCCCGATGATGAACGCCTGGCCGATGGCCGCGACGTTCGAGCGCGTCGTGCTGGTGATGCCGTACCGCGTGTTGTCCGCGGCCGTGATCGCCAGCTTCGCCGACAGGTTCGTGCCGAGGAATCCGGCCGCGCCCGAAGCCGTGGTGTACGCGAGCTTCGTCGTCGACGTTCCCGCCGCGCGGTTGAGCTGCGTGAACGCGTCGTAGTGCGCCTTGTACAGCTGCGCGTCCGACGTCTTCGACAGCAGGCCGCCCGCGCGAGACGCGGCGCTGTTGAACAGATCGACGATGCCGGTGGCCGCCGTCACGTTCGCGGGTGTGGCGGCGCCGGCTGCCGTGCCGACGTCGACGTTGCCGATCGTCACCAGCGGGATCACCGACGGCGACGCCGACTGCAGCGCGCTCGCGACCGAGAAGATGTTGCTGCCGTTGAGGCCGACGACCGACTGCGGCTGTTGCGTGTGCGTCTCGTTGTTGCCGCACTGGAAGACGGTCACCTGCTGGGTCGCCGCCATGGTCGCCCACGGCGTGACCGGCCCGGTGTACAGCGGCTTGTCGGTGCCCGCGACGAGCACCTGCTTGCCCGGGAAGTTCCACGCGAACGACGCGTTGTTCGCGGCGGCGATCGACGGGAACGGCCAGAACTGGGTGAACCAGGCCAGGCCGCCGTTGCCGGCGACGACGTGGACCGAGCGAGTCGTCGGGTTGGTCGCCGCGGCAAACGCGGTGTCCTTGCCGGCCGTCTTCTCGAGGATGTCGAAGACCTTCGCCCGCGACACGCCGAGGGCAGCACCCGCGGCAACGCTCCACTTGATGAGCGCGCGGCGCGTCAGCTCGCGGTGCTCGTCACGCTTGGTGAAAGGGTGTTTCGCCATGGGAGGTCTCCTACTCGCAGGTGTAAGCCGCAGCCAGGATGGCAGCGACGGCTAGCTGCTGACCCACCGCCGGGGTCGAAGCATTGGTGATGGTGAGGTTGCAGTAGTCGACGTGCTCGCTCTGCGGCGGGACGCCGATCAAGCACTCGATGCCGTCGGGACGGCACGTCGGCACCGAGCCCGACGTGTCGAACAGCTGCGCACCCGGGCAACGCGCCTGCAGCGCGTTCGTCGTGGTGCTCGTGAACGCGGCCATCACTTCAGGCGCCGCCGCGGCGAAGATGTCGAACTCTTTCGACGCGCCGGAGATCGTGATGCCGATGTTCTCGCGGATGCGGTTGGCGTAGTTCGGACCACCGAGCGCGTTGTAGCCGTCGGTGTAGAGCTCGCCGGCGGACAGCTGCGTGGTGTTCGCCGCGTTGACGCCGATGTCGGTCAGCAGCGATCCGAGGTTCGAGTACCGGACCTTCGGACACGAGTGCGTATGCGAGGTGTAGCTCGGCGGGCCCTCGACCTCGATGCGCTGGAGCAGATCCCACGGGCTGATCTGATCGTTCTCGTGGTCGAAGGTGTCGCTCGTTCCACCCGAGGTCGAACCCGGCGGCGGCGTGTTGGGGGGAGGCAGGTCATCGGTACAGGCGGGTGCCAGGACCGACGCGGCCAGAATCGCGAGTGTGGCAAAGCGGGTCATGGTCATCCTCCTAGAACTTCGTGAAGTCGTCGCTGGTGTAGACGGCGAAGATGAGGTCCTTCAGCTTGAAGCCGTCGGCCGTGAACGCGGCAACCTGGTCCGCGATGGTGTCGGGCGGAACGGTCTGGAGCGTGTCGACGATGTCCGTCTTGCCGAGCGCCCAGTTCCAGATGCGGGCGACGCCACACTGCGCGACCGCCGGGTCGGCGGCCATGTCGGCGCCGAACGACGGGATGTCGGCGGCCGGGACCTGATACTTCCACGCCGTGGTCTCGCCCGGCGGCAGGTAGTCGGACAGCTTCGCGAGCGGCGCGCCGTCGAGCGGCGTCGTCACCGAGATCGTCGTCTGATACGCACCGTTCATGTCGTAGTACGCGAACAGCGGCGCACGGTGGTTGATCGTCGTGTGGCAGTTCGCGCAGATGACGGCGGAGACGTCCTGGAAGTTGACGCGGCCGCCGCCGTTCGTCGGGCTCGCGATCGAGTTGAACGGCCACACGCCGGTGTACGGCGAGGCGCCGCCGACATCGACCGGCGTGGCCGAGACCTCGGCCGGGAACGCGGTGCAGTCGAAGACCTCCTGGATCCACCGCACGCGGCGGAAGGCGAAGTTCGAGTAGAACTGCGTCATCACGCCGGGGTTGGTGAGCACGCCGGCGACCGGGCCACCGTTCCCGCACTCGGCGGGGGTGAACGTCGTGGTCGCCGTGTCGTAGGTCGGACAGTTGCCGCTCGCCTGCGTGAACAGGTTCATGTAGGACCCGTTCTGCACGGAGAGCTGCGCGGCGAGCGCCGGCGCGGTGTCGAGCACCGCGGTGTCGCCTTGCTTGAACGTGTCTCGCCAGAAGTAGAACATCTGGTTCGAGAACTCCGGCGTCTCCATGTAGTTGGTGAGCAGGCTCTGGTAGGCCGCCTTCTGGCTCGGCTGGTCGGGCGCACTCGAGATCTGCGCGATGTCCGCCATCGATGGGACGTGGCCGGTCAACCGCAACGACGCGATCCTCAGCGCGGCGTTGTAGTCGTAGACGCGGTTGTTGAGCAGCTGCTGGTACTGGTCGTCGCTGCCCGAGCCGCTACCTGACCCCGAGCCGGACCCGGTCCCGCTACCGGAGTCACCGGTGCTGCAAGCGGGAACCGCCAGCGCGGCAGCCATCAATAGTGTCGAGATCCTGTTCATGGGGCTCCTTTATTGAGCGGAATTCTCGGCAGTCGCCCAGTTCACGAGTGCGGTCTTGAAGGTGTTGAAATCGGTGGTGGATGAAAACTTCTCGGGATGAGCAGCATCCTGTCCCGACTCCGGGGCGAGGATGATGCCGCTCGTAGGAATGCTCTGGAAGTTGATCTGACCGAGGATCTGGCCGCACGCGGTGGCGCACGTGCTGGTCGCCGACGTGTCGGTCGCACAGCCCTCGATGCCGCTGATGTTCATTGCATTCATCGCGTTCATGTTGGGATTCGAGCCGGTGCTCGAGTGGCACTGCTCGCAGTACATCGCGCCCGGCGTCAGCGCCGCGCCGACCTTCGCGTTCATGACGGTGGTGACCGTCGTGTAGAAGCCGTTGGTGCCGGTCATCACCTTGCAGCCGGTGTTCGTGGTGCCGCCGCCGCTGGCGGGCCGGTACATGTCGACGACCTTGAACGCGATCTGGAGCTGCGCGCCGGTGACCGGCGCGAAGCCGGTGAACGCCGCGATGCCATCGCCGATATGCGTCGGCGGATCGGTCGGCATCATGTCGAGCTTGACGTCGGAGAAGCGATCGATGTCGTCCGGGCACGGCGGCGCCTCGCCGGTCGAGCACATCGTGCCGGTCGGCGGGATGTAGACGAACAGCGGATGCTCGATGTAGAGGCCGCTCGTGCCGGTATCGGCGTAGAGGTCGGTCACGTAGATGTCGTTCGACAGCGGCTGCGCGATGAACGTGATCTTCGCGCCGGTCAGCGCGGGCGCGTTCGGCAGCGCGCTGATGTCGACCGTGTTGATCGGGCAGGTCGGATCGCCGGCCACGCCTGCGGTGCAGAGCTGGAACTGGAACGGGTCGGTGGTGATGTCGGCGGTCGCGCTGCCGCTCCCGCTGCCCGCCGCGGTCGCCTCGGCCTGGACCCAGGTCACGATGCCCGAGAACTGATCGGTGGTGAGCGCCGGTCCTTCGTGCACGCCCTTGGTGAGCAGGGTGCTCGAGGCCGGCGTGTCGAAGTTCAGGATCGACGGCATGAAGCCGAGGATCGTGGTGCGGACGTCGAGCTGCTTGTCGCCGGCGAGGAACGTCGGCGCGCCACCCGTACCGGCGCCGTGGCAGCTGGTGCACGAGCCCTGCGTCAGAGCGGGGTAGGCCATCGTGACCCAGTCATCGATCGCCGCCTGCTCCTCCGGGCTACCGCCACCCCCATTGTCACCGCTGATGAGGCCGGTGCACCCCACCAGGCCCAGGGTGAGGACCAGCCCGGCCAGCCCCACCGACAACCGGACCATATCCAAGTGCTTGAGCAGCGTGTCGAGCATCGCCCGCCGAGACTTCAGCGGCGACCGAGTCGCTCGAATCGAGGTGAAGGCACCCAGCATGTCCCCGACTCTACAGCAACCGTTGTGCCGCCAGAGATCGCCTGAGGTACATTTTCAAACAATTGAAAACAGGGGAGTTTGCGGACAACGAACTACATCGCGCATGAGTGTGCACACCCCAGATGGGGTTCGTTGTTACCACCGTCCAAGTACTTGGAATCACGAGGACGAGAAGTGCAACATCCGCGTGTTACAAAACGCCGAGTCAGAGCTCGCGGCGAAGCTCGCCGGCGGTCTTCGTCGACCCGTCGTGGCTCCAGCCCGGCGGCGCCAGCACGTAGCCGAGCTTCGCAGCCACGGTGGGGGCTCGAGCGACGTCGCGCGCGATCGCGGCGACCTCGTGGAAGCCGATTCGCAGCGGATTGAACGTGTGGATGTCCTTGGTGAGGCCGTAGACCACGCGCTCGGTCTCGAGCTCGAACGTTCCGAACATGCGGTCCCAGATGATGAAGATGCCGGCGTGGTTGCGATCGAGGTAGCGCACGTTCTTGCCGTGGTGCACGCGGTGATGCGACGGCGTGTTCATCACCCACTCGATCGGTCCGAGCTTGTCGATCGCCTCGGTGTGCAGCCAGAACTGGTACAGCAGGCTCCACGCCTGCGCGGTCAGGATCATCCACGGCGGAAAGCCGAGCAGCGCGAGCGGCGTCCAGAAGATCGGCGACGTGAACGGTGTCAAGAGCGTCTGGCGCAGCGCCGTCGACAAGTTGAAGTACTGGCTCGAGTGGTGGTTGACGTGAGCCGCCCACAGGAAGCGCACCTCGTGATGGATGCGGTGGAACCAGTAGTAGCAGCAGTCCTCGGCGAACAGGAGCACGATCCACGACCACCACAGGTCGGCGCGGCCGAGCTCGGCGACGCGATGCTCGTACACCCATGCGAACAGCGGGATCGATAGGCCCTTCGCGCCCGCCGAGATGAACACGTTGAGCAGGCCCATCGACAGGCTCGCTGCGGTGTCGCGCTTCTCGTAGCCCTTCGCGTCGGGATGCCGCGACGCCCACACGACCTCGAGCGCGATCAGCGCGAAAAACGCGGGAATCGAATACAGGACGAGGTTCGCCACGTCGGCTCTGCCCGCGTCTATTGTACCGCTCATGACGAGGCATGGCGGAGACTTGATCGCGGAGGTGCTCGCGCGCCATGGCGTGACGCACCTGTTCGCGCTGTGCGGCGGCCATATCTCGCCGATCCTCACCGGCTGCGACGCACGCGGGATCCGCGTCGTCGACGTCCGCGACGAAGGCAACGCCGTGTTCGCCGCCGATGCCGTCGCGCGGATGACCGGCGTGATCGGCGCCGCGGCGGTCACCGCCGGGCCCGGCGTGACCAATACCATCACCGCGGTCAAGAACGCGCAGATGGCGCAGACGCCGCTCGTCCTGTTCGGGGGCGCGACCGCGACGCTGCTCAAGGGCCGCGGCTCTCTTCAGGATATCGATCAGATGACCTTGATGAAGCCGCACGTGAAGTGGGCGACGACGGTCAAGACCGTGCCGGGGCTGCAACCGACGATCGAGCGCGCGATCGCGGTCGCGCTCGACGGCGTGCCCGGGCCGGTGTTCGTCGAGGTACCGGTCGATCTGCTCTATCCCGAGCAGCTGATCCGCGCGATGTACGAGAAGGAGGCGGGCCTCGGCAAGGCGAAGGGGATCGCCGGCAAGGCCCTCGAGCTCTACGTGCGCGGACACCTCTACCGGCAGTTTCGCGCGCCGGTCCTGCCGGAGTGGAACGTGCCGGTGAAGCTCCCGAGCCTGCGCGGCGACGGCGCGCTCGAGCGCGCGGCGGACGCGGTGCGCGCCGCGACCAAGCCGGTGCTCGTGGTCGGAAGCCAGACGCTCGTCGGCATCCGCGATCCCGGCCGGATCGCGCGCGCGATCGGCGCGCTCGGCGTGCCGGTCTATCTCGCCGGCATGGCGCGCGGGTTGCTCGGCCGCACGCACGAGCTGCAGCTCCGCCACCACCGCGGCGCGGCGCTCAAGGAAGCCGATTGTGTGATCGTGTGCGGCTTTCCGTTCGACTTCCGGCTCGGCTACGGCCGCGGGATCAACCGCGCGGCGACGTTGATCGCGGCGAACCTGTCGACCGACGAGATGCGCAAGAACCGCCGGCCCGACATCGCCGTCGAGATGCATGCCGGCGACTTCCTGGTCGCGCTCGCGGAGCGTGCAACCGCGCGCGGCGAAACGCCGTCCGCACGGGGCGCGGCATCGCCGGAGTGGCTCGCGACGCTACGCGAGCGCGAGCGCGCGCGCGACACCGAGATCGCGGCGAAGGCGGCGCCGGCCGGCGAGCTCGTCGATCCGGTGCACTTGTTCACGCGGCTGGACGAGGTGATGGCCGACGACGCCGTGCTCGTCGTCGACGGCGGCGACTTCGTCGCGACCGCGAGCTACATCGTGCGGCCGCGCGCGCCCCTGTCGTGGCTCGATCCCGGCGTGTTCGGCACGCTCGGCGTCGGCGGCGGCTTCGCGCTCGGCGCGTCGCTCGTCCGGCCGGGCCGCGAAGTCTGGCTGCTGTGGGGCGACGGCTCGTGCGCGTACACGCTCGCCGAGTTCGACACGTACGTGCGGCACGGCGTGGCGCCGATCGCGCTCATCGGCAACGACGCGTCGTGGATGCAGATCGCGCGCGAGCAGGTCGAGATGCTCGGGACGTCGCTCGGCACCGATCTGCGGCGCAGCGCCTACCACGAGGTCGCGGCGGGCTACGGCGGAGTCGGGCTGGTCCTGACCGACCCGGCCCGCGTCGACGCGACGCTCGCCGAGGCCAAGGCGATCGCGAAGACCGGCCGGCCGGTGTGCGTGAACGTGCATCTGCGCCGCACGGATTTCCGCAAGGGCTCGATCTCGATGTGAGGTGCGCCTATCGCTGGCCGCGCCGCCCAAGCACGCGCGCTAGCCTTGCGAGTGACCGCACGGCTCGACCACGGCGTGATCGGAAACGGCCGCGTGCTCGCGCTGGTCGCGCCCGATTCGGGGATCGAATGGCTGTGCCTGCCGCGGTTCGATTCGCCGTCGCTGTTCGGCGCGCTGCTCGACGAGGAGCGCGGCGGCGTGTTCCGGTTCTTGCTCGGCGGCCAGCGCCACGTCGGCCGCTCCGCGTACGTGCCGAACACGAACGTGCTGCGCACCGAGCTCGTCGCCGGCGACAGCGGCGTCGAGATCATCGACTTCGCACCGCGCGTCTATCGCGGCGGCGCGACGGTCGACGCGCCGCACGAGCTGGTCCGCGTCGTGCGCCCGATCGCGGGCACACCCCGCATCACGATCGAGTTCGATCCGCGGCCCGATTACGGCCGCAAGCCCGGCCAGGCGATCGCGACCGCGCGCGGCGTCGAGGTGCTCGATGCCGGTGCGCCGCTCCATCTGTTTTCGAACGTGCCCGGCGACCAGATCTGCCGGCGGCTCGAGATCACCGTGCGCAGCACGCTGTACTTCGTGCTGTGCTACGGCAACCGCCACGGCGCCCCGACGCTCAACGACGTCAGCTTCGACCTCGAGGAGACCGTGCGGGGCTGGCGGCTGTGGGCGAAGACGTGCGCGCTGCCGAGCTTCGCGCCGGAGCACGTGCTGCGCTCGGCGCTGTGCCTGAAGCTGCACGCCTACGTCGACACCGGCGCGATCATCGCCGCGGCGACGACGAGCATCCCCGAGGCGCTCGCCACGCCGCGCACGTGGGACTATCGCTACTGCTGGCTGCGCGACGCCGCGTTCACGGTCGAGGCGCTGCGCCGGCTGTCGCATCTGAACGAGGGCGAGCAGTTCATCGGCTTTCTGCGCGACGTCGCCGAGCGCGCGCCGCTGCAGCCGCTGTACGGGATCGCCGGCGAGCGCGAGCTGACCGAGCACGTGCTCGACCACTGGCGCGGCTTCGCCGGCACCGGGCCGGTGCGGATCGGCAACGCGGCGGCCGACCAGCAGCAGAACGATCTCAACGGCGAGATGATCCTGTGCCTCGAGACCGTGCTGTCGGATCCGCGCATCGTGATCGACGAGCCGCACGCGTTCTTCCCGATCGTCGAGCGGCTCGTCGAGCAAGCGATCGCGCTCGCGCCGCTCACCGACACCAGCATCTGGGAGTTTCGCTCGCTGCCGCGCCACTACACGTTCTCCCGTGCGATGTGTTGGGCCGCGATCGATCGCGGCGCGACGATCGCGGCGCAGTTCGGCAAGCACGACTTCGCGGCGCGCTGGCGCGAGATCGCGCTCGAGGAGCGGCGCATCGTGCTCGAGCGCGGGTTCTCGGTCGTGCACGGCTGCTTCACACAGTCGTTCGAGAGCGAGAGCGGCGACGCGTCGAATCTGCTCTTGCCGACGATCGGCATCGTCGACGCCCGCGACCCGCGCTTCCTGTCGACGCTCGACGATTACGCGCGCCGCATGACGCGTCACGGTCTGATGATGCGCTACACGAACCTCGACGACTTCGGCGAGACGACCAGCGCGTTCACGATCTGCTCGTTCTGGTGGGCCGAGGCGCTCGCGCTCGCGGGGCGCCTCGAGGAGGCGATCGCGGTGTTCGATCGTGTCGTGCGCCACGCCAACCCGCTCGGGCTGTTCTCCGAGGACATCGAGCCCGAAACCGGCGCGCTGCTCGGCAACTTCCCGCAGGCGTACACGCACGTCGGCCTCATCCACGCCGCGATGACGATCGGCGCGCTCGCCGACGTGCGCGATGGCCGGGTGCGGGCGTGGGTGTGAAATCCGGGCTTCGCACGTCAGGCGTCGGCCAGATGACAGACGCCCATCACTGGATGTCGTCGGGCAAGATCTGGCTGTCGCTGGAGCGAGGCGCACCGCCGGTGCGGGGCTGGCGCGCGCGCATGTAGGCGTGGGCAAGCGCGACCTCGTCGATCATGCCGACGACGCGCTGTTCGTCGTCGATGACCGGGAGCTCGCGCAGGTCGTGCGAGACGAGCAGGTCGAACGCCGCGCGCACGGTCTCGGTCTCGACGATCGCGATCGGCGGTCGCATGACGTCGACGGCGGTGACCAGTCCGTTCTGGAGGTCGGGCTCGGCGGCGAGCAGGGCGAGATCCTCGAGCGTGATGATGCCGACGAGCCGCTCGTCGGCATCGAGGACCGGGAAGACCTCCTGGCGGTCCGCCGCTTCCGAGTCCTTGACCAGCTTGGCGCCCGTCAGCGACGGGAAGAACGACACGAAGTCGTGGTTGACGCCGGCAAACTCCTCGAGCGACATCGCGTCGAGGCCGTCGGGGGCGGCCGCGTGCTGCGCGAGCTTGATGCCGTCCTGCTCGAGCAAGGCCTCGTAGATCGGCGTCGGACGCAGCCGGCGCGCGAGGCCGTACGCGGTCATGTTCGCGATCATGAGCGGGAGGATCAACGAGTAGCCGTTCGTCATCTCGATGATGATGAGGACCGAGGTGATCGGCGCGCGAATGATGCCGGCGAACACCGCCCCCATGCCGACGAGCGCGAACGAGCCGACCGCGGCGTGCGAGTCGCCGAACATCCACACGTCGGCCGAGCCGAACCCGACGCCGAGCATGCCGCCGATGAACAGCGACGGCGCGAAGATGCCGCCGGCGCCGCCGCTCGCATACGAGCACACGGTCGCGACCAGCTTCATGCCGCACAGCGCGAGCGCGACCTTGACCGCGACCTCGCCGTCGAGCGCGGCGCGCGCCGTATCGTAGCCGCCGCCGGTGACCCCGCGCGAGTGCAGCCAGCCGAGCGCCGCCACGGCGAGCCCGCCGGTGAGCAGCGCGCCGGCGGCCGGCTGCGCCCACTTCGGCAGGCGCGCGACGTCGCGGAAGTACTTGCGCAGCCCCAGCAGGCCCTCGGTGAACGCGATCGAGACGAACGCGGCCGCGATCCCGAGTGCGGCGTAGAGCAGCAGCGACTGCGCCGAATCGACGCCGAACTGATCGGCCGTGTGCTGGAGCGAGAACACGGGATGGCGGCCCAGCACGCTGCGCTCGACGACGGCGGCGAGCGCCGCCGCGACGATCACGCCCGACAGCAGCGTCTGGTCGAGGGTGCCGACGACCTCTTCGATCGTGAACGTCACCGCGGCGATCGGCGCGTTGAACGCGGCCGCGATGCCGGCCGCGGCGCCGACCGGTATCAACCGCCGCGCGTTGCGCTGCGAGATGCCGGCGAGCCTCGCGAGCCCGCTCGCGACGCCGGCGCAGATCTGGACGGTCGGTCCCTCGCGGCCGAGCGACGAGCCGGTGCCGATCTGCAGCGTGCCGATCACGAACTTGCCCACCGAGTCGCGCACGCGCAGCCGGCCGCCCTTCGCGGCATAGGCGACCTTCACCTGGGGGATACCGCTGCCCCGCGCGTTGGGCACGACGTAGTAGAGGAGGAGTCCCGACAGGAGGCCCCCCAGCGTCGGCACGATCAGCGTCCAGTAGATCCAGCCGTAATCGTCGGCCGACAGCGCGCGCTCGATCGTGCGCGTCTCGAGGTACTGGATCGAGAGGTGGAACCACACGGCGGCGACGCCGCACGCGCCGCCGATCGCGATCGTCAGGCCGAACAGCCGCTGCCGCTCGGTCGGGACGAGCAGCATGCGCGCGCGCAGCCACGCGTCGTAGCTGCGCTTGTACAGCTCGATCGCGCGGTCGATCAGGCTCTGCCCACGAACGAACGCACCTCCGGCCGCGCATTATACTGCTTTGAGTAGCAAGTATCCAAGCGGCCGAAAAAGAAACAAGAAGGCACGACCAGGATGCGGGATCCTCCGTGACCTCGCCATCGTGGATCACCGCTTCGCGTGACCTCGTCGCCGCGATCGAACGTCACGTTCGGGTTTTGGCCGATTTTACGTGTTTCGTTCCTGGTCGTGCCCGACCCCAGGTGTTGCGATCGACGTGCCACGCTCACGCGCCGCGATCGGTCGGACCGGCCTCGGGTTCCGCGGCGATGCCAGGCTTCGGCGCATCGGCGAACCACGCGAGCTGTGCTGCGACGCGCGCGACCAGCGTGCGCCGTGCGGGCAGCCAGTCGTCGCACCAGCGAATCAGCGCGAACTGCTCTTCGAGGCGCGCCACCTCGCGCAGGACGCGCACGATATCGAGCCCGTGCCGGAGGTCGAGCAGCGCGCCGCGAAACGCGCGCTCGGCGTCCTGGACGCGGTCGACGACGAGGTCGCGCAGCGTGCCGAGGGTGGCGCCGAAACCGTGCGCCGTGCCGGGTAGGCGGTGGGCGGTCAGCGCGTGCTGCAGGCGAGGGCGTGCACCGGTCGCGTGCACGCCGACCTCGCGCAGCGCGAGCACGGGAGGCGTCTCGCCGATGCGGCGCGCCTCGCGGCCGGCGTGCTCGGCCGCGCGCGCTTCGGAGCGCAAGAGCTCGCGTACCAGCTTGCCGAGCAAGCGCTGGCGATCGCTCTCGTTCGCGGTGGGCATGGCATGGCGTGCTGCAGCGTGCGTGCCGGGATCGGAGAATCACCTCCACGCGGCGCCGGGGACGAGAGCGCGCCGCGAGTGCACGCCGTGCGCTGGTGACACGTGCGCGCGCGGCACGGCCGATGCTCGAACCGCGATCAGGAGGCCGTATGAAGCTGTACTACTCACCCGGCGCGAGCTCGCTCGCGGCGCATGTCGCGCTGCGCGAAGCCGGGCAGGAATTCGAGCTCGACCGCGTCGATCTCAAGGCGAATCGCACCGCGGCCGGCCAGGACTACTTGCTGATCAACGAGAAAGGCTCGGTGCCGGCGCTCGATGTCGACGGCAAGCTGTGGACGGAATCCCCCGTCGTGCTCCAGATCATCGCGGATCTCGCACCGGCCCGCGGGCTGGCGCCACCGAACGCGACGGTCGATCGCTATCGCGTGCAGGAGTGGCTGGCGTTTCTCGCCCGGCTCGACAAGACGTACGAGCCGCTGTTCGTGCCCGACACGCCGCCCGTGACCGCGGTGCGCGCGCGCGCCGAGATCGCGCAGCAGCTCGAGTATCTCGAACGCGTGATGGTCGACCGCGGCTACCTCGACGGCGAGACGTTCTCGGTCGCGGACTGCTACCTGTTCGTCATGCTGCGCTGGTGCGAGCGCTTCGAGATCGATCGCCAGGTGTGGCCGAACCTCGACGCGTATTACCTCAAGGTCCAGGATCGGCCCGGCGTGCAGGCCGCGCTCGCGGCCGAGGGCGTGCTCGAGACGCACCGGTTTCGCCGGACCGGCTAGAATGCACGCGTGCGGATCACCCGCTGGCTCCTCGTGCTCGCGGCGTGCGGTGCGCCCGGTGCGCCTGCCCGCGAGCCGGCGCCCAGTCCGGGGCTCGCCAGCAACGTGCTGCGTGCCGACTATGCCGGCTCGCCGGCGTGCAGCGACTGTCACGGCCAGGTCTACAGCGCGTGGGCTGCGTCGCCGATGCGCAACATGACGCGCGACGCGAAGACCGCGGCGATCCGCGCGCCGTTCGATGGCGCCACGCTGCACGTCGGCAGCGACACGAGCACGGCCGAGACCGAGAACGGCGAGCGCTACATCACGCTGCATTCGCCGGCCGGCGACAAGCGGTTCCGCGTCACGAAGGTCGTCGGCGGGCGCTACCGCGAGGACTTCGTCGGCGTCGACACCGCGGGCGGCGCGACCGAGTTCGTGCTGCCGATGACGTATGTGTTCGCCGCGAAGTCGTGGCGCTACAAGGGCTACTCGGTGATGGTGAAGGAGCGGCCGCGCATGGCGTGGAACGGCGAGTGGGCGAAGGAATGCATCGGCTGCCACAACACGCTGCCGCTCGTCACGATGCTCTACGACGAGCTGTACGGGCCGACGCTGCCGCCCTACCAGGGCAAGATGCAGGACCGGATCTTGCCGCACGACAAGACGTGGAGCGCGCACGCGCTCGACGAGCGCGGCCTCGCACACGCGCTCGACGACGAGATCGGCTTCCTCGGCGGTCAACCTCCCGGCGACGACGGCCTGCGCGCGACGCTCGCCGCGGCCGCGACCACGATGGAGAAGCGGCTCGACGGCGACAAGCTCGTCGAGCTCGGCATCGGCTGCGAGGCCTGCCACAACGGCTCGCGCGCGCACGCCGCCAAGCCCGAGGTGCTGCCCGCGTTCGAGGCGAAGAGCTCGCTCGTCGGCCTCGAGCCGCCGCGCGGCGAGACCGGGACGCGCGCGCAGTGGATCAACCACACCTGCGCGAAGTGCCACACCGTGCTGTTCTCGCGCTACCCGTGGACGTGGGAGGGCGGCGAGCGACGCGCGCGAGATCCGGGCGGCTCGTCGATCAGCTCGGGCGAAGGCCGCGACTACCAGCTCGGCGGCTGTGCATCGCAGATGGCGTGCACCGCGTGTCACGATCCGCACACCGAGGACTCGCCGGCGAAGCTCGCCCAGCTCGCGACGACCGCCGGCGACGCGCTCTGCCAGAAGTGCCACGCCGGCCACGGCGCCGAGCACACGCATCATCAGACCGTCGGCTGCATCGCGTGCCACATGGCAAAGAAGAACATGGGCCTCGACTACGTGTTGAATCGCTACCACCGCATCGGCTCGCCGACCGATGCGAACCGCGTCGAGCGCGATCGCCCGCTCGAGTGCGCGCTGTGCCACGTCGACAAGTCGGTCGAGTCGTTGCTGACGACGATGGAGACGTGGTGGAGCAAGCACTACGATCGCGCCGCGGTGCAGCGACTGTACGGCGCCGACCTCGCCGTCAACGCGATCCGTGCGACGCTCGAGCGCGGCAAGCCGCACGAGCAGGCGGTCGCGATCGTGACGCTCGCCGACTTCAACCAGCGCGACGCGATCGCCGCGCTCGTGCCGATGCTGTGGCACGAGTATCCGCTCGTGCGCTACTTCGCGAAGCGCGCGCTGCAGCGGATCACCGGCGACGCGGTCGACATCGACGTCGGCGCGCCCGCGGACGAGGTCCACGCGGCGGCGCAGCGCTGGCTCGTGCTGTTCACAGCAGTGTCAGCGCACCCGTGATCGCGTCGACCTCGTCGCTCCACGCCGGACCGACCGCGCAGCACGTCTTCGTCGGCACGCCGCGAAACTCGGTGACGCCGGCGTCGACGATCAGCGCGCACGGGACGCCGGCGGCGCGCGCGCGCGCGACCACGGCGTCGAGCTCGGCCTCGGACTCGACGCCGACGCACACCTTCGTGAACCGGCCGGCCAGCCAGGCTTCGAGCGCGGGCGACAGCGCGATCTCGCAGCGGCCATCGCGGATCTCGCCGCGATCGAGCACGACCGCGAGCGACGCGTGCGCACCTTGCGCGATCATCTTGCCCTTGCGCATGCCGAGATCCTTGCGCATCACGATCACCTGCTTGGCCGCGCGTTCCTCGCTCACGCTGCAACTCTACGCCGCCCGGTCGGCGACCGGCCGAGCTCGCGGGTGAATGCCGCCGAGAACGCGCTCGTCGTCGCGTAGCCGACGTCGAGCGCGACCTCGGTGACGGGCCGGCCGGCGTCGAGCAGGCGCACCGCGTGGAACAGCCGCACGCGCCGGCGCCACGCGCCGATCGTGAGCCCGGTGTCGGCAAGAAAGCACCGCTCGAGCGTGCGCAGGCTCGAGCCGACCGCGCGCGCGAGCTCGGGCAGCGGCGTGTCGTCGCCGGGATCGGCCGCGACGCGGTCGGCGAACCGGCGCGCGCGGGGATCGCGCGGCGAGCGCAGCTCGAGCGGCACGTCCTCGGCGATCGCGAGCAGATCGAGCAGCACCGCGGCGAGCCGTGCCTGCTCGCCGTCGCGGCGATCGAGCGCGCCGATGCGCGAGACGTGAAGCACGAGCTCGCGCAGGAGCGGCGTGACCGCGATCGTGCGGCAGCTGCCGGGCTTCTTGCGCAGCGCCGCCGGCGCGACGTAGATCGAACGCATCGACACCGGCGCGCGCATCACCTCGACGTGTTCGACGCCGGCCGGCACCCACACCGCGCGGTCCGCCGGCACGATCCGGCGCGCGTCGTCGGTGACGACCTCGAGATGGCCCCGCACCGCGTACGTGAGCTGGTGCCAGTCGTGGCGATGGCGTTCCGAGGTCTGATCGTGCAGGAACGTCACCGGAAACGTCCGCACCCAGACCGGGCCGTCGGGAAGGCGGGGTTGTCGTTTTTTCGACACGACTTGACAGTCTAGCGTAAGCACGCCACGGCCGAAACCGCTAGGTTGCGCGCATGATGACCAACAACAACACGCTCGCTCACTTCGCGATCAACGCGGACGACGTCGAACGCGCGCGCGGCTTCTACGAGAAGGTGTTCGGCTGGAAGTTCAACGCGTGGGGCCCGCCCGGCTTCTACATGATCGAGTCGAAGGACTCGCCCGTGCTCGGCGCGCTCCAGGGCCGGCGCCAGCTCGTCCCGGGCCAGCGCACGGTCGGATTCGAGTGCACGATCGGCGTGCCGTCGATCGACAAGACCGAAGCCGCGGTGAAGGCGGCGGGCGGGAAGGTGCTGCTCGAGCGCTCGGTGATCGTCGGAGTCGGCACGCTCATGTTCTTCCAGGATCCCGAAGGCAACCTGTTCGGGGCGATGCAGTACGACCGCACAGCCGAGTGACGTGCTATCCGGCGAATCGCGCAGCCCTTTGCGCAACTCGTGAAGCCGATCCGCGTAGGGGATTGGCACACATCATGAGTTACGTCGCGGTCACATGCGTTCGAACAGCCGCTTGCACCGAACGTTCGCTGGGTTTCGCCAGGTTGCGCCGCTCGCGGTGGGGCTCGTGCTGGGGCTTGGGTCCTCAGCTCGTGCGGACTCGCCGGTGCACCTCTCGCGGCTCGATCCGGTACGCCACGTTACCGACGTTCCGACCGGCGCGGTCTGCGGCGGCGGCGCGCTGCGCTGCTTCGCGCACGTGCACGCGACCGAGGATGGCCACGTCAAGGCGTACGCGGCGCCGCAAGGCTGGGGCCCGGCCGATCTGCAATCGGCCTACGGGATCGATGCGGCGCATGTCGTGCCGACCACGACGCCGACCGTCGCGGTGGTCGACGCATATGGCTACGCGAGCCTCGAGTCGGATCTCGCGGCGTATCGCGCGCAATACGGCCTGCCGGCATGCACGACGGCGAACGGCTGCCTGAAGATCGTGAACCAGAGCGGCCAGACCACGCCGCTGCCTGGCCCGCCGCCGTCGGGTGACGACTGGACGATCGAGACCGCGCTCGACGTCGACATGGTCAGCGCCGCGTGCCCGAGCTGCAAGATCGTCGTCGTCCAGGCGACCGACGATCAAGGCAGCGGCCTGTTCGTCGCGAACGACGTGCCGTCGACGCTCGGCGCGACCGTCGTCAGCAACAGCTGGGGCGGCCCCGAGCAATCCGGTAGCTCGGTCTCGGCCTACGAGACCTACTTCAACCACGCCGGCGTCGCGGTGTTCGTGTCGGCCGGCGACGATGGCTACGACGATGGCGGCCAGGGCCCGGATTATCCGGCGACGTCGCAGTACGCGATCGCGGTCGGCGGGACGAATCTGCAGAAGAGCGCGAACACGCGCGGCTGGACCGAGACGGCGTGGACGAGCGGCGGCAGCGCGTGCAGCCTGAGCGTCCCGAAGCCGTCGTATCAGACCAGCACGTCGTGCACGTACAAGGCGACGACCGACATCGCGGCCGTCGCGGATCCGCAGACCGGCGTCGCGGTCTACAACAACGGCGGCTGGACGGTCGTCGGCGGCACGAGCGCGGCGAGCCCGCTCGTCGCGGCGATCTGGGCGGCGACCGGCAACGGCGCGCAGACCTCGGGCTCGTACGTGATGCAGCACGCGTCGATCTTCAACGACGTGACGAGCGGATCGAACGGCAACTGCGGCAACGTCCTGTGCAACGCGGGCACCGGCTGGGACGGCCCGACCGGCTACGGCACGCCGAACGCGACCGCGCTCGCGGCGCTCAACGTGACGACCGGCACCGGCTCGGGCTCGGGCTCGGGCTCCGGATCCGGCACCGGCGGGAGCGGCGAGGGCAGCGGGACCAATGGCGGCGGCATCTCCGAGGACGGCGGCAACGACGTCGTCGGCGGTTGCGCCGCCGGCGGCGGCAGCGCCGGATTCGCGATGGTGCTCGCGCTCGGCTTCCTGATCGCGCGGCGTCGTCGCAGCTAGTCGCGCGCGTTCTCCCGGATGTACGCGCGGACGAACTGCGCGGCTCCGCGGGCGATCGCGAGCTTCGACAGCGGCAGGCCGGCGAAGTCCTGCACGCCGACGCGGAACAGCGCGGTCATCGCCGGCAGCATGCGCTCGACCTTCGCGCGGCGGCGGCTGTAGAAGATGCGATAGCAGGCGTGGCGCACGCGCAGCTGCCAGCCCACGTGGTGGACGTCGACGTGGCGGCGCCAGCTCGCGAAGCCGAGGTCGTCGCGGGCGAGCGCGCGTGCGAGGTACGGCCCGGCGAGCGCGCCATACTCGATCGCCTGCGCGATGCCTTCGCCGGTCGCGATGTCGATGCCGGCGGCCTCGCCGACGAGCAACACGCGCGGCTTGCCGATCGGCGCGCCGGGCTCGAAGCCGCGCTCGGCGAACTGCTTGAGGCGATAGCGCGCGAGCGATAGCCCGCGCGCCGCGAGGTAGCGATCGACCCGCGCGCGGGGTGAATCGGAGCCGAGACGATGCAGCACGTAGACGCCACGGCACACGAGCGGCTCGCCGTGCACGAGCGTCGGGAAGTCCCAGGCGTAGCCATGGAGGTCGCGCGCGGTGAAATCGAATGCGATCGTGTCGCGCGGCAGGTCGGCGGGCGCGGCCTCGGTGTCGAGCTCGACGACCTGGGCGCGCAGCTCGCCGCGCGGAAAGCCGCCCGCGCGCCGCACGATGCCGGCGACACCGTCGGCTCCGACCACCGCGCGGGCGCGCCAGGTCTCGCCGCTCGCGGTGTCGAGCTCGACATGATCGTCGTTGACGCGCAGCGCGGTGACCGTGCAGCCGTCTCGCACGGCGATGCCGCGCGCGATCGCGTGCTGCGCGAGCGCGTGATCGAACTCGACCCGGCGCACGACCACGCCGAGCCCGGGCGAGCGCGTCACCACGGTCTCGCCCGCGACGTGCACCGCGATCGCGTCGAGACGCACCATCGGCACGTCGACCGCGACGCCGATCCGCTCGAGCACGCGCAGCCCGCGCGCGCCGAGGCCGCCGGCGCAGATCTTCTCGCGCGGATAGCGCTCGGCCTCGAGCACGACGAGCCGCGCGTGCGGAGCCGCCGCCTGCAGGTGAAGCGCGGTCGACAGGCCGGCCGGCCCGCCGCCGACGACGACGACGTCCACGTCGCGTTCGCTCACGCGACGCAGTGTACTCTCACGTTCACGCCATCCGGTGCACGAAGCGAGCAGCGAGCGAGCTGCCCGAGAACACGAGCGCCGCGCCGACGCACAGCATCGCGATCAGCGACAGCGTCAAGTACGGCCCGACGTGGATGAGCCCGAGGATGCCGAGCACCGCTGCCGCGATGCCGACGAGCACCATCACCCCACCCGACGCCTGGATCGCTTGATGTGTCACGCGCGCGGCGCGTCCGGTGCCGCGCTCGGGCGCGAGCTTCTCGAGCTCGGCGCTCGCCGAGCCGCCGAGCAAGAGCGAGCCACCGAACAAGATCGCCGCGACGGGTAGCATCACGTGCGGTAACACGTGCGCGAGCGCGAGCACGCCGAGCACGATCCCGGCCGCGCCGGCGAACACCTCGGTGCCGACGCCACTGGCCAGCTCCGCGCGTTCGCCGCGGTCGCGCTCGATTCGCGCCAGCGCGTGATTCCAGCGCGCCGCGATCGAGCCGCCGTGCGAGAGCAGGGCGCATCCGATCGCGATCGTCGCGATCGCGCACATCGCGAGCGGCATGTACGACGAGATGCCTATGATCGCGAGCACGACTGCGGCCGCGCCGCCTATCACCTCGAGCGAGGTACCGCCGGTGAAGACGCGCTCCGTCGTCTGCTGTGCGCGTTGCTCGAACGCCGCCTGCGCTGCCCCGCGAGTGTCGGAAATGATCTCGTCGGGGGCGCGATACAACGTCTCGGGCTCGTTGTTCTGCCTGTTGTTGTCTCCGGTCCTCACGTAGCCCATGGGACCCTCCTTTCGATCGACCCTCGGCCGGCTACGGTGCCGGCTAATCGCTGTACGTGCAGAGCACGTGCCGGGCGATCGCCGCTTCTCCTGCGAGAAACACGGTGAGCTCGTCGAGCTGACGGCCGTCGACGAGGCCGGCCGCGAGCGCGGGCAGGCCGCGCAGCTCGTCGACGATCGTCGCGAGCGTCCGCAGATCGTCGTCGAGCTCGACGGCCGCGAGCGCGTTGACGTGGGTGCCTCGGCGCAGCTCCGATGCCGCGATTCGCAGCGGCTCGCACACGCAGACGATGTCGGCGGCGAGCGCTTCGCCGAGCTCGACCGTGCGCGTGCGCGCCACGGCGCGCGGCGCGCGCGCGACGCGGATGTCGAGTGGCGCGAACCACGCGCGATGCGCCGCGAGCACGTCGCGCGCGCCCGGGCCGTCTCCGACGATCGCGAAGCTGCGCGGCGTGCCGACCGCGAGGTAGCGCGACGCGACCGCGGCCGCGCACGCCAGTCCAGCACCGAGCTCGCCGAGCTTCCCGGTCGGCGTGGGCCGCCCTGCGGCAGCCGCGTAGGCCGCCTCGACCGCGAGCACCAGCTCGCGCGTGATCAGAATTCCGCCTGGCGCGGCGCGCGCGGGAACGGAATCACGTCGCGAATGTTCTCGATGCCGGTCGCGTACTGGATCGCGCGCTCGAAGCCGAGTCCGAAGCCGGCGTGCGGCACGGTGCCGTAGCGGCGCAGGTCGCGATACCAGCCGTACTGCGCGGCGGAAAGGCCCATCTCGGCGATGCGCTTGTCGAGCATGTCGAGGCGCTCCTCGCGCTGGCTGCCGCCGATGATCTCGCCGATGCCGGGCGCGAGCACGTCCATCGCCGCGACCGTCTTGCCGTCGGGATTCATCCGCATGTAGAACGCCTTGATGTCCTTCGGGTAGTTGACGACCGCGACCGGGCCTTTGACGACCTGCTCGGTCAAGAACTTCTCGTGCTCGCTCTGGAGGTCGATGCCCCACTTCACCGGGAACTCGAACTTGTGCTTGCCCTGCGCCTGCTCGAGCGTCTTGATCGCGTCGCTGTAGTCCATGCGCGCGAACTTGGTCTCGATCATCGCGCCGAGCCGCGCGACGCAGTCCTTGTCGACGAACTTCTCGAAGAACGCCATGTCGTCGGCGCGCTCGGCGAGCAGCGCGCGGAAGATCGACTTCAAGAAGTCCTCGGCCAGCTGCGCGTCGTCCGAGAGATCGGCGAACGCGATCTCGGGCTCGATCATCCAGAACTCGGCGAGGTGACGGCGCGTGTTCGAGTTCTCGGCGCGGAACGTCGGGCCGAACGTGTAGACGCGGCTCATCGCCATGCAGTACGTCTCGACGTTGAGCTGGCCCGACACCGTCAGGTGCGCCTCGCGGCCGAAGAAGTCCTGCTCGAAGTCGATCTTGCCGTCGGGTGTCTTCGGCAAGTTCGCCAGGTCGAGCGTCGACACCCGGAACATCTGGCCGGCGCCTTCGGCATCCGACGCCGTGATGATCGGCGTGTGGATCCAGAAGAAGCCGCGCTCGTGGAAGAAGCGATGCACCGCCTGCGCGAGCGTGTGGCGCACGCGCGTGACCGCGCCGATGATGTTCGTGCGCGGCCGCAGGTGCGCGATCTCGCGCAGGTACTCCATCGTGTGGCGCTTGGGCTGCATCGGATAGGTGTCGGGATCGTCGACCCAGCCGACGACCTCGACGCGATCGGCGCGCAGCTCGACCGCCTGGCCCTTGCCCTGCGACGCGACGAGCTCGCCCTCGGCGCGGACCGCGCAGCCCGACGTGATGCGCAAGACGTCGCTCTGGTAGTTCGCGAGCTCGGCCGGTGCGACGATCTGCAGCGGGTCGAAGCAGCTGCCGTCGTGCAGCGCGAGGAACGACACGCCGGCCTTCGAGTCGCGGCGCGTGCGGATCCAGCCCTCGACGATGACCTTCGCGCCGACTGCCACGCGGCCCGCGAGCAACTCGGAGATCCGCGTCGCGCTCACCGCGCGGCTTCCTTACTACCGACCACGGTCAGGTTCATGCCGATCTGCACCGAGATCGCCTTGCCGTCGATGGCGACCACGGTCTTGCCGTTCATGTACCAGCCGAAGCTGCCGGTCGAGAACTGCTTCACCTCGGCGAGCATCTCCTGGCCGTTGATCACGACCTTGAGCGGCTCGGCCTTCTCGAGAAACTGCGTGAGCGAAACGGGGCACGCGGTCTTGGGCGGCATAGGCGCGCAGCATGCCACGGCGCGAGCGCTATTTCTTGGCCGGCAGCCTCCGGAACGGCTCGAGCAGCTCGTTGCATGCCTTGTAGCGGGCCGCGTAGTCGTTCGTGCACTTCGCCAGCCGGTCGTCGGGAATGCCGATCTGCTTCATCGACGCGCCGTACTTCTTGGGGTCGGCGCCAGCCGATGCTATCGCGACAGCGGCCCGGAGCGAAACGCGAGGTGGCCGAACGCGGCGACGACGAGCGCGTGATCGATCGTGCCGGCGACGAGCTTCTCGCGGATCTCGGCGAGCGTCGCGGTCTCGACGTCGATGACCTCGCTGCCGTCGAGCTCCTGGCCGCCGGTCGCGACCACGCCCTCGGCGAGCGCGGTGTAGAGCGTGTTGTTCTGGATCGCCGGGTTCGGGCGGACGCGCCCGATCAGCTGCCAGCTTCCGCCGTCGTAACCGGTCTCCTCGCGCAGCTCGCGGCGCGCGGCGGCGAGCGCGTCCTCGCCCGGATCGACCATGCCGCCCGGAATCTCGAGGCACAGCTCGCCGGTGCCGACGCGAAACTGGCGGACGAGCACGACGCGCTCGTCCGCGGTCAGCGCGATCACGTTCACCCAGTCGACGCACTCGATCACGCTGAAGCGCTTCTTGCCGACGCGCGGGTGCTCGCCGTCGACGAACGCGGTGCGAAAGATGCGGTAATCGTGCGCGGGCATCCGCGCGCCGAGCGTCCAGGCCAGATCCGACATCGCTCGCTACTCTAGCCCGACCCGAGCGTGCCACCGGCCGCACCTCGTCTTGCCGTCCTTCGGCGTGTCGCAGCGCTCGGCGGCGGCATCGAACGAGGTCGCCCCCGCGGGCAACGGGATCGCGAGCTCGATCACCCATTCCTCGTCGTAATCGCCCGGCTGATCGAGCGTGCCGTCGCGATCGACCGCGGCGCGCACGTCGGGCGCGTCGGCGCGACCGGCGGCATCGACGTGGATGACGCGCGGGCCGAGCGTCAGCGTCCACGCGTCGGTCGTGCGGATGTCCTCGTCGGCGGCGTACAGCCCGACATACAGCGTCGCGTCGTCGTGGAGCATGCGCAGCTCGGAGTACGGGTGCGCCTCTCGGCCGTCGTCGCCGGTCAGCACCGCACGCAGCGAGCGATGGTTCCACGGCGGCTCCTTGAGCTCGCCGTCGACCGCGATCGCGACGCCGGTGCGCGGTACGACATCGGGCGCGAGCTTCGGAGCCGGTGCCTGCTCGCGCGCACTCTCGTGCTTGCCGCACGCGACGCACGCGACCGGCGCGAGCACCGCGAGGCTACGGCGTGACCAGGCTGCCATCGGGATTGATCGCGAACTGGTCGACGGTCGCGTGCGTCATGTAGTCGTACGACGTGACCTGCAGCGTGCCGTCCGGCTGCAGCGCGATGATCACGTAACCGTAGTCGTAGCCGCTGTTGAGCGGCGCGCCGCCGTTGCCGACGATGATCTCCTTGTACGCCTGCACGTGATCGTACGAGTGCGTGTGACCGGTCAGCAGCATCGTCAGCGGATGCCGCGCGAGGATCTGCGTGCTCGGATCGACGCCGGGCGCGGTCTCCGAGTAGTGCGGCTCGTGGCGCACCGCGAACGTGTAGGTCGACGGTTCGGCGAGCGCGAGGTCGAGCCACGCCGCCTGGTACTGGTTCCACGCATTGCCGGCGATGAACACGAACTTCGCGCTCCAGGTGCCGTCGCTCGCCGCGAAGTGCTCGATGAAGTACGGCCTGGTCTCGCCGACCGGCGCGACCAGCTGCGACAGGTACTGCTGGTAGTTCTCGGTATCGCCGTCGGCGCCGCCGGGGCCGCAGTTCGAGTCGGTGTAGCCGGTGCACTCGTGGTTGCCCATCGCCGGATAGACCGCGTTCGCGTAGCCGGCGCGCGCGCCGAGGTAGAGCTGGAGCTGGGGCGCGGCCTCGGTGCCGCCGGTCGACGCGAACATGTAGTCGCCGGTCGTGACCGCGAATGCCGGCTGCGGCACCTCGGCCTGGACGTCGGCGAAGATCTGCGTGGCGACCGCGGTCGGATAGTTCGGCGTGTCGTCGAGGTTCGCCGGTCGGCAGTCGCCGATCACCGCGAAGTCGAGCGTGTCGAGCAGGCCGCCGCCCGGTCCGGCGCCCGGACGAGCGGGCGCGTCGAGATCGACGTAGGCGTCGATCGGCGGCGAGGCCACCGACGACGATCCGCACGCCGCGAGCGTCAGGACGCAGGCCGCCCTCATTCGCGATGATGGTAGCTCGCGCGCCGCGGATCGTGTAGCACTTCGCCCATGGACGCCCGCGCCGAGGCAAAGCTGTACCGTCAGGTCAAGCGGACTTGCGAGCGCTACGAGCTGCTCGCGGCAGGCGACCGGATCCTCGTCGCGATGTCGGGCGGCAAGGACAGCTACACGCTGTTTCACCTGCTGACCCGGCTCGTGCCGCGGCTGCCGTTTCGCGTCGAGCTCGTCGCCGTCCACCTCGACCAGGCGCAGCCCGGCTACGACGGCACCGGCCTGCGCGCGTACCTCGAGGCGTCGGGCTGGCCGTTCGAGATCCTCCGCGAGGACACGTACTCGGTCGTCACGTCGCATCTTCCGGAGAGCGCGACGTACTGCTCGCTGTGCTCGCGGCTGCGCCGCGGAATCTTGTATTCGGCGGCGGCGCGGCTCGGCTGCAACAAGCTCGCGCTCGGCCATCATCGCGACGACTCGCTCGAGACGTTCCTCATGAACCTGGTGTTCGGCGGCAAGCTGCAGGCGATGCCCGCAAGCTATCGCACCGACGACGGCCGCTTCGACGTCGTGCGCCCGCTCGTCGAGTGCGCCGAGCGGGACATCGCGGCGTTCGCGGCGAGCTGTGCGTTTCCGATCATCCCGTGCAACCTGTGCGGCTCGCAGGACGGCCTGCAGCGCGACGCGATGACCGCGCTGCTCGACCAGCTCGAGCGCGCGAACCCGCACGTGCGCGCCGTGATGGCGAACGCGCTCGCCAACGTGCGCCCGACGCATCTGCTCGATCGCGAGGTCGCGCGGGCGTGGGCCGAGCGCGCGCCCGAGATCCGGCCGGCCGTGGCGCCGGCGCCGCGCGCGGAGCACTTCAAGCTGCGCGTGCTCGACTGATCTCAGAGCCGGCCGATCGCCGCGAGCGCGGGTACGAACGCGGCCTTCCGGATGTCACCCGGCGGATTCAGGTTCTCTTCGACGCCGAGCTCGGCCGTGATCGAGATGTGACGGTTCGCGACATACTCGACACCGCCGGCCGCGCGCAGCGAGAAGCGCGCACCGTCGGATGCGAACACCGGCATGCCCGCCGAGACCCGCGGCCGCATCTGACCCGACAGGAACGAGAAGCTCGCGCCGACATAGCCGCCGAATTTCGGCGGCGGTGCGGGATAGCCGGTCATGCCGTTGCTGACGATGCCGGGCCCGAGGATGAACGCGGCATCGATCGCGAGCTGCTCGGTCAGATCCGCGGTGCCGCCGAGCAGCCACGCGCTGCCGAATTTCGGCGCGACGCTGACGTGCGCCATCACGAACCCGCCGTAGCGCGAGCGCGGCCCTTCCGCCTGCTCGAGCGCCGGGATGTCGTCGTGCACGGTGACGATCAACGGCTTCGTCGGCACCAGCGCGAGCGCGATCGTCACCGCCGGCGCCTGGCCGACGGCGACGACGACCGTTTGCTCGCCCGGCTGGTAGCCGTCGTGACGCGCGCGCACCGTGACCGAGCCTGGTTCCGCATGCAGGAAGTGAAGCTGATCGGCCGGGACCCACTCGTCGCCGACCTGGATCCACGCGTCGTGCGGCGTGATCGTCAGCGCGATCTTGCCGAGATCCTTGTCGAGCTCCGACAGCACGCCGATGACCTCGTCGCGCTTCGCCGGATCGGTATCCGACGAGCCGAGGTAACGCTCGTACGCGTTCGCGGCTTCCGCCTTGCGGCCGAGCTCCTTGAGTGCCGTGCCGATGTTGAGCAAGAACTTCGCGCTCGGAAAGCGCTGGTAACCTTCGCGGAAGATCGCGAGCGCGCCGAGGTAGTCGTGCGAGTCGAACAGCTTCACGCCGGTTTGCATCAGCGCCTTCGCGTCGACCTTGTCGGGAGCCGGTTGCGCGGACGCGATGCGCGCGACGGCGAGGAGCAGGAGCACGCGGCGCGACTGGATCATCAGATGTCGGTCTCGATCAGCGAATGACCCGACCCCGATCCCGAGCCCGTGCCGGCCGGTTTCGGCTCGGGCTTGGTCGCGGGCGGAGTGGCCGGAGTCTTCGTCGTCGCTGCGGGCTTCGTCGCGATCGCAGCAGGCCTGGGCTTCGCGATGGTCTTCAGCGTCGGTTTCGGCTGCGGCTGCGGCTTCGGCGGCCGTTGCGGCTGCGCGACCTGCGGCTGCGGCTCCGGCTTCGGCTGCGCGATCGGCTGCGGCTGCGGCTGCGCGA